>JAQVVW010000035.1 GCA_028698765.1 Methanoculleus sp.
CTCTTCGGCAAGCCCGGAGATATCGTTCACCGCGTGGACATCGTGGCGGAGAGCGACATCGAGCACCTCCGGGTGCCGGGTGTCCACCGAGAGGGTGATCCCGGTCCCGTCGAGTTCCGAGAGAGCCGCGTCCACCCGCGCCGCCTCCTCGGCGACGGTGATGGGAGAAGAGCCGGGGGCGGTGCTCCGCGCCCCGAGATCGATCATATCGGCGCCCGCCGCCGTCATGGCGAGGGCGCGGTCGTAGATCTCTTTTGCCGGGATATAGGAGCCCCGGTAGAACGACTCGGGGCTGCAGTTGATGACGCCCATCAGGCGAACCGGGGCGCCGCCGCCGATCCGGAGACGGTTTACCATACCGTGGTGTTGTCGCATGTCCTCATCTTGGCCGCCATGAAGGTATTCTCCATCAGCGTCGCGATGGTCATGGGGCCGACGCCTCCGGGAACCGGGGTTATCGCTCCCGCCCGGTCTTTCACCGCCTCGAAATCGACGTCGCCACAGAGCTTGCCCTGCTCGTCCTGGTTGATGCCGACGTCGATGACCGTCGCGCCCTCCTTCACCATATCCGGTCCGACAAACTTCGCTTTTCCGACGGCGCTGACCAGGATGTCGGCCGCTCGCATCTCCGCTGCGAGGTTCTCGGTCTTTGAGTGGCATATGGTGACGGTCGCGTCGGCGTTCAGGAGCAGGGCGGCCATCGGCCGGCCGACGTCGATGCTCCGGCCGACGACGACCGCCCGCTTCCCTGCGATCGGGATCTTGTATTCATCGAGGATCGTCATGATCCCCTGCGGGGTGCAGGGCGAAAAGACCGGGGTTCCGGAGAACAGCCTCCCGAGGCTGCAGGGGTGGAATCCGTCCACGTCCTTATCGGGCGCGACCGCCTCGATGACGCGGGTGGTATCGACCCCGGAGGGGAGCGGGAGCTGGACCAGGATGCCGTTGATGTCGGGATCGTTGTTGAGGCGCGTGACCGCCTCGAGCACCCGCCCGGTCGTGGCGTCCGCCGGGAGCTCGATCCCGATCGACCCGATCCCGACGCGCTCGCACGCCCGGTGCTTCATGCGGACGTACATCTGCGAAGCGGGGTCTTCTCCCACGATGACCGTCGCGAGGCGCGGGTAGAGCCCGGACTCTTCTATTTTCTCTTTCAGGATCTCGAGCCTCTTCTCCGAGACCGCTTTGCCGTCGAGTATCATGCTACTTCAGGGTAGAGGGGGTACTTGCTCGCGAGGGCAATAACCTCTTCTCTCACTTCGGTGATCGCTTTCTTCGAGGTCTTATCCTTTGCGATATCCTTCACGACCCGGGCGATCCAGTGGCCGATCTGCTTCATCTCCTCCTCTTTCATGCCGCGCGAGGTGACGGCAGGCGTGCCGATCCTAAGACCGCTCGTCACGAAGGGGCTGAGCTGTTCGCGGGGGATGGTGTTCTTGTTCACGGTGATCCCCGCCTCGCCGAGCGCGACCTCGGCCGCGAGGCCGGTGAGGTGCTCGCCGTTCGTCGAGACCCCGGTCAGGTCGAGCAGGATGAGGTGGTTGTCGGTGCCGCCGGAGACGAGGTCGAGCCCTTCGCTCGCGAGGACGTCGGCCATCGTCTTTGCATTCCTGACGACCTGCCCGCAGTAGTCCCTGTATGCGGGGGTCAGGGCCTCCTTGAAGCAGACCGCCTTTGCCGCGATCGTGTGCATCAGCGGGCCGCCCTGCATCCCCGGGAAGATCGACTTGTCGATCGCGGCCGCGTCCTCATTGCCGCACATGATGGCGCCGCCGCGGGGGCCGCGCAGGGTCTTGTGCGTCGTCGTCGTCACGATGTCGACGACTCCTACGGGGGAGTTGTGGTATCCGGTCGCGCAGAGGCCGGCGATGTGGGCGATATCGGCCATGCACCGCGCGCCGACGGTATCGGCGACCTCCTGGAAGGCCTTGAAGTCGATCTCACGCGGGTAGGCGCTCGCGCCGCAGACGATCATCTGCGGGTTCACTGTTCGTGCGATCTCCTCGATCGCCGCGTAGTCGAGCGTCTCGGACTCGGGATCGACGCCGTAGTGGAAGATGGAGTACCAGCGCCCGGTGATGTTGACCGGCGACCCGTGGGAGAGGTGTCCGCCCTGGGTGAGGCTCTGGCTCAGGATCCTGTCCTTGTAGCCGAGGTAGGCGAAGTAGACCGCCTGGTTTGCCTGGCTCCCCGAGTGGGGCTGGACGTTCGCGTGCTCCGCGCCGAAGAGTTCGCAGAGCCGGTCGCGCGCCAGGTTCTCCACGACGTCATGGAACTCGCAGCCGCCGTAATAGCGCTTGCCGGGGTATCCCTCGGCATATTTATTGGTCATGATAGAACCCATCGCTTCGAGAACCGCCTTACTGACGACGTTCTCGGAGGCGATCAGTTCCAGCCCATTGACCTGGCGCAGGCGCTCTTGCTCGATGAGGTCTGCGACTTCTGGATCGAAGGTTGCCAGATTAGACATGCAGAAAAATGGTTGCTCCGTTGAGGTAATATGTTTTCTTTTATACGGGGCCGGTTACGCGTGCCCGGGCCTAGCGCTTCTTCGCACCGGCCTCCCGCGAGACGGGTGGGAGGGGCCTTCTGCGTCATCTACGACGGATGCCGCGATCTCCCCGGTTGCGCCCCGGATAAAATGTAATACTTCTTCATTCAGGGGATCTATAGTAATATTATTACGTAATTATTATCAAGGATTAGTTTGAGGGAGATAATGGCGCAGAAGGATGCAAGGATACGGTTTCTTGAGCGGGAACTTTCGGAACGCGAAAAGGAGATGGAGACGATGATAGAGCGAGAACAGCCGCCGGTATCGGAGGCGGGGGGCGAGCGCCTGTGCGATCTGGAGCGGAAGGTGCGGGAGTTCGAGGAAGTTATGAGAGGTCTGGCGGAAGATCGCGTATCTTCCCGGGCGCCGGAGGCGGGAGACGAGCGCCTGCGCGACCTGGAACGGAAGGTGAGGGAACTGGAGGCCGTGGTCAAAGGCCTGACGGAAGAGGTTCTCGACATCAAATCGATCGTGATGAAACTCGCCCGGGACGCGGATGAGCGCCGGAAGGTGGCTGCGGTGCCGGCAGAAGCGAAGAAGCCCGCGGTTATGCTCCAGGCGGAACCGCGCGCCGAGGCCGATCCGCGCCCCGTGCGTGCCGTGGAGCGGAAGGCTCCCGCGCGTCAGGTGGAGCGGCGGCAGCCCGCGCCCGCTGCCGAGGACGACCGGGATCTCGATCTCATCATGCAGAACGACGGGACGCTGAAGCCGGAGCCGAGGAGATCCTCCGAGTACATCGTCGCCAGCGCCGGGTCCGGGGCCGCCGCGGCAAGGGGCCGGGGGAAAGGCGGCAAACCGGCCGACCGCAAGTTCTTCGTCGAGCAGAAGGCCCGTCCGGTCGATGACGTCATCCATGCTGAAGAGGATGACACCGTCGACCTCGATCGATAGGTAAGGGAGCCCCGTCCTTGTACATCACGCAGCTTGAGATCGACAACTTCAAGTCTTTCGCCAGAAAGACGAAAATTCCTTTTTTCGAAGGATTTACCGTCGTCTCAGGTCCGAACGGATCCGGAAAGAGCAACATCATCGACAGCATCCTCTTCGTCCTGGCTCTCTCGGGTGCGCGAGGACTGCGGGCCGAGAAGCTGACCGATCTCATCAATGTCAACTCCGGGAAGAACACCGCCGAGGTGACGATCACGTTCTCGGACGGAACGGTGATCCGCCGCCGGATCAAGCGGACGCCAGCGGGATACTACAGTTATAACTACCTTAACAACCGTCTCTGCAAGCAGGCCGACGTCATCGAGTTCCTCGCGAAGATCGGGATCAAGCCGGAGGGCTACAACGTCGTGATGCAGGGCGACATCACCCGCATCATGGAGATGACCGACGGCGAGCGGCGAAAGATCATCGATGAGATTGCGGGTGTTGCAGAGTTCGATCAGAAGCGCGGACAGGCGTTCTCGGAGCTCGAGGTGGTGCGGGAGCGGCTCGAACGCGAGGAACTCCTCTTGAACGAGCTCGTGGCGCGGCTTGACGCGCTCCAGCACGAGCGCGAGCAGGCGATGGAGTACCGGCGGTGGCAGGAGGGACTCGAGCACCTCGAGCAGTGCCGGGGCGCGGCGCTCGTCCGGCAGAAGGAGCAGGAGATCGGCACCCTCCACGGTCTCATGCAGGATCAGCAGGCGGCGGCCGCACGCGCCGAAGGTGAGGTCGAGGCCGTCAAAAAAGAGATCGAGGAGGCGCACGGGCGCCAGCAGGCAGTCGAAGAGGAGATAAACCACAAGAGCGGCCCCGAGTACCTCGAACTCGTCGGAAAACTCGAAGAGGCGCGAAGCGCGATCAAGCTCGGCGAGAAGAACATCGAGCGGCTGAAGGTCAATCGCGACGAGAATGGCGAGGCTGTCCAGCGGATCTATCTCGACGGCAAACGCGCCGAGACGAAGGTCGAGGAATGCGCCGCGCAGATCCGCAACCTCTCGATCGACCGGGCGAACCTCGCCATGGAACTCGCGACGCAGCGCGATGAGATGAAGGAGGTCGAGGATCGCATCGCAAGCGGGAGCAAGGAGGTCGAAGGGGTAAAGGACCAACTCTTCGCAAAGATGCAGGACCTGGAGAGCAAGAAGGAGCTCCGGTCGAAGATTCTCCACGAGCAGGATATCTTCATCGAGAAGAGCCGGATGCGGACGTCGGAGCGGGAACGCCTGGACGCGCGGCTCAAGCAGATCGATGAGGAACTCACGAACAAGCAGGAGCAGGTAGCCGAGTACTCCTCCTCGATGGCCGACTGCGAGGCACAGAAGCGGCAGGTCGAGCGGGATCTCTCCGAGGCGGAGAGCACGCTTTTTGGGCGGCGCTCGGCACTCGATCGGCTGAAGAAGGAGATCCGGGAGAACGAGCAGAACCTGATGCGCTTTGAGGCGCAGCAGCAGGCGCACGGCGATGCCGGCGGGAAGGCGATGGAGGTCGTCCTCGGCATGGACGGCGTCCATGGCGCGGTCGCGCAGCTTGGACGGGCGCCGCCGGAGTACGCAACCGCGCTCGACGTGGCGGCGATGGGCCGGCTCAGGTGGGTGGTCGTCGATACCGACGCGGTGGCGTCCGATGCGATCCGTTACTTGAAAGAGAACCGGCTCGGGCGGGTCACGTTCCTGCCGCTCAACAAACTCCGGCCCCCGATCCTCTCGCCGCTCGAGGCCGACCCCGGGATCGTCGGCTACGCGGTCGATCTCCTGGAGTTCGACCCGGCGTTCGACCGCGCGTTCCGTGTCGTCTTCGGCGCGACGGTGGTGGTGGATACCCTCGACCGTGCGCGGCGGATGATGGGCCGGTACAAGATGGTCACCATCGAGGGTGATGTCGTCGAGAGGAGCGGCGCCATGACCGGCGGTTCCCAGGGGAAGAAGGTCCGCGGGTTCGGGGTGGCGGTCGACGACGAGATCGCCCGGACCCGCGCGAAGCTTGCCGAACTCGAGGCGGAGGCGGGCGAGATCGAGGCGTCCACCGGCCGCTTTGCCGTGGCTGCGGAGGCGAAACGGGCGGAGCGGAGTTCGATCGACGAGCAGGTTGCGCGCTACCGGATGATGGTGGACGAGTTTCAGAAGCGGATTGAGGTGCTCTCCGGCGAGAAGCGGACGCTCGAAGAGAGCCTGCAGGAGATGCGCGATGCCGCGAAGAGCGGCGGCGAGGAGCTTGCGCGGCTCGAGGGCGATCTCGAGCGGATAACCGGCGAGATCGCGCAGGTCTCGGCGGAGATCGACGACCTCAAGAAGAAACTCGACGACACCGAGGTTCCGGTGCTCAGCGAGCGCTACGAGAGCATCCGTAAAGCCGTCGAGGACATCGAGCGGCGGCTCCGCAACAAGGACGCCGACATCACCGATGTGAAGCGTGAGCGCCAGCACTTCGCGAACCGGATCGAGGAACTTGCCGCGGAACGGAGCCGCCTGGAGGCGAAGAACCAGGAGATCGATGACGAGATCACGGCCACACAGGAGCAGATCGAGGAGCAGCGCCGCCTGATCGTGCAGTTCGAGGCGCGCCAGAAGGAGTTCTCCGACGAACTCGCGGGCCTGCACGAGAAGCGCGATTGTGTTCTCGCGGAGATCCGGGTGCTCGACCAGCGCTCTCTTGAACTCTCGGGTGCGATGGAGCGGATCCGGATGCAGATCGACGCTCTCAATGAGCGGGAACACTCGCTCCTCGCGGAACTTGCGGTGCTCAGGGAGCAGGCGGGCGACGTGGAGACGGATCTCGATCTCGCCGCCATCGACGCCGGGATCGCGGAGGCCGAGAAGGCGCTCAAGAAGATCGGCGCGGTGAACATGCTCGCGATCGAGGAGTGCGACCGGGTCTCTGCCCGTGTCGAGGAGCGGACGGAGAAGAAAGAGGTGCTCTCGCGGGAGCGGATGATGCTCCTCGAACGGATCGAGAAGTACGAGAAGATGAAGTACGACGCCTTCATGACCGCGTTTACTGCGATCGACACGAACTTCCGCGACATATTCGCGCGCCTGACCGACGGGAGCGGGAGGCTCGTCCTCGACAACGAGGAGGATCCCTTCGCAGGCGGGATGACGTTTGCGGTCCAGCCGCGGGACAAGAAGGTGCACCTCCTCTCCGCGCTCTCGGGGGGCGAGAAGTCGCTCACCACGCTCGCGTTCATCTTCTCCATCCAGCAGTTCATGCCCGCGCCGTTCTACGCGCTCGATGAGGTGGATATGTTCCTCGACGGGAACAACGTCGGCCGCATCGCCGCCATGATGAGCGAGCTCTCCGGCAACGCGCAGTCGATCATCGTCTCGCTCAGAAAACCGATGATCGAGCGTGCCGACCGCATCGTGGGCGTGACGATCCGCGCGGACAAGAGCACCTACGTGACCGGTGTGCAGAACAATGGATGAGGAACCAGTCGAGATCCTGGCCGGCATGGCCGAGCGGGGGGAGGTCGATCCCTGGAACATCGATATTGTGGACGTGACCGACCGGTTCCTCGCCGAACTCGACCGGAGGAAGGAACTGGATCTCCGGATCTCGGGGAGGACGCTCTTTTATGCCGCGTGCCTGCTGCGCCTGAAGTCGGATTATTTCGACGGTTGGGGCGAAGAAGAGGACGAGGATTCGTTCGACGACGACGAAGACGAGTCGTTTGAGGATCTCGGGTTCGACTTCGAGTCGGCCGGGGAGGCCGAGCCGATCGGTCGCCTGGAACGCGAGATCCAGCGCCGCCTGGGGCGAAAGAATCTGCGGAAACGCCCGCCGGTCACGCTCTACGAACTCATCAAGCAGCTCAAAACGGCAGAGAAGGAGCAGCGCCGCCGGCAGCGGAAACGCGCCCCTGTGGCGAGAGAGCCAGACCTCGACCTCGACGCCCGGGACGTGGTGGCGGTGGCGCACGATGAGGGATACCAGAATGCGATCTCGGCCGTGATGAAGGAGTTCCGGCGCGCTGCCCCGAACGGGGATGTCCTGACGCTCGGCGTTCTCTCCAGTGCCATAGGGCGGAGCCGCCGCGAGGTCTACATCCCGCTCCTGTTCCTGATGCTCGAGGGGGAACTCGCGCTCTGGCAGGATGAGTTCTTCGGCGAGGTCTATGTCGGCGACCGGATCCCGGAGAGCGATGCCAGAAGGACCGATCAGGAGAAGTAATCTCCAGCCTGATGACGCCGGTCGCTTTTTTTCCCGCGATAATCTGGGTGGTGCCCCGGCACGTCTGACACTCGCTCTCGGGTGGATCCGACCAGGAATCTCCCTTATTGGCTCCGGCAAAGCCTTATTCCCGGTGTCACTCTTCCCTGATGCGATTGGTGCCTGACCCGGCCTGTTCTCGCGGAGAGTCCTCTCTTGTAAGCATCTCCCTCATGCTGTGGGTCAGGGTGGCGGCTCGTGGGTGAGAGAGGTCTTCACCTACGCTGTTTCCCACCTCCCGCGACACCTGTGGCCCCCACCCCACCTGTGCTTCGCGCTCCTCCCCTGCCCGCGAGGGGCGGGGGCAGTCGTGGCGATACCCTATGGAACGTCGTATCCTGGACCCGCATGCGAGCGGGAACAGCCGAGGGAAGTCTCAGATTATTGGGTTTTTCGGAGAGTAATCTCGGTAATTATGTCGGATTCGTCTTCGACGGCACTGCGCGCGTGGGATCTTACCTGCGCACGGGGTTCCTGGTGAGGTCTTTTGTGGGGCGAAACCAGGAGGTTCTGCGGGGCGATCCCGCTTTCCTGAATGGGTTTGGGGTAAATGTTTAAATACCTCTACCGTCAACATGTAATAGTCAAGTTGGGAGTCAAATCCGCTCGAATCCTGCGCAAAATGCGCAGGTCGCCCGGAGATCTCAACGTTTATGGGGATTGAAGCTATGTGCTTTGATCCGACGATGCAGGGAAATGTTCATATAGCATTGATGACAACATTGTAAGGCTGTGTTGTCAGGACGTCGGATCGTGCAGCCCCTCCTGGGGTGGTCTGTTCCAGCGTCCCTTCAACCGCTGTGAGGACCCGACAATTGAGTCGGGTCTGATGCAGGGTGACAATGTTTATATGTTCGGAGATTCAACTTGTATTCTCACAAGATGTCTCGCACACCCGCGATGCGGATGTGCGGGTCGGGGAATACAGATCTCCGGCCTGAAACCTGGGTGGGAGCAAATGTTTATATGCGATAACTCGCAAACATATGTTCCTGCACAGGTGAAGCATACGGGGCCCCGGGATGCAAGATTCCGGGCGAACTCCTCGTATGGGCCGGGATTCTACTCGGAATCTCCGGCGCGATCCCGTGGGTGGATGAAAACGTTTATATGTGTTGAAACACAAACGTTAATTCCCTCGCAGGTGAAGTCTCGCGACCCGGTTGGGTCGAGTTCCCTGCACTAAATAGGATATGAAGGTTCGAGATTTACTCTCGAATCCGATACAGGAAACATATGTTTAAATACTTACAAAATGAACATTGTTCTCCTGATGATGGAGAATCAACACGACCGCCATTGTGCGGGTTGATTCTGACGTTGGCATTGGCAATGCGGAAATTTGTTCAGTAACCGCTAATTCTTCCAAGTTCAGTAAGTGTGCGTATTTCAAATTCTGGTTGATCCTGCCAGAGGCCACTGCTATCGGGGTTCGATTAAGCCATGCGAGTCGAGAGGGTTCGGCCCTCGGCGTACTGCTCAGTAACACGTGGATAACCTGCCCT
>JAQVVW010000036.1 GCA_028698765.1 Methanoculleus sp.
GTGCCGTCTCCTCTGGTGTGCTCTCGATACATCGCGCTGGGTAACGTTGGGGTTCTTCTCTATATGGGCATTTCTTCTTCTGTTCCGGCTGCGCGCTCTCCGGATCCGCGTCGCCTGCGGGCCCGGAATCTTCTCATTCTATTAACCTTTTTTGCTCCGCCGTCATCGCTCCGCATCGCGCAAATCTGGATTGTATCGGCAAAAACCGTGCAACGGGTGCGATCTCACGATAAAGAGGGTATTTTTATAAGCATATATTTATTATTATCTGAGTATAGATGTCCTGTGCAGCAAGTCTCTGTGCTACCTTTGAGGGGGAGTTTTTCGATGGCCTATATGGACGGAATAACCTGTATCTGCGACAACGGCCGGACACTCGAGGACCACCGGCCCATCGTCGGCGACGATGTCATCTCCGGGATCTACCGCAAGGCGGCGGCGCTCCAGGGGAAACGGGTCCTTCACGTGAACTCGACCTACCAGAGCGGCGGCGTGGCGGAGATGATCCTCTCGCTCGTTCCGCTCATGAACGACGTCGGGATCCGGACGCAGTGGAATATCCTGACCGGCGAGGGGGACTTCTTCGTCATCACGAAGAACTTCCACAACGCGCTCCAGGGGCAGGCGATACCCTTCTCGGACGCCGAGAAGGATCTCTATCTCAGGACGAACGAGTGCTTCTCCGGGCAGATGACGATCGACCACGACCTCGTGGTCATCCACGACCCGCAGCCCCTGCCGCTGATCCGGTTCTACGAGAAGACCCAGCCCTGGGTCTGGCGGTGCCACGTCGATCTCTCGAACCCCGATCCCGGTCTCTGGGAGTTCCTTAAGAACTTCGTTCTGGACTACGACCGGATGGTCATCTCGCACGATGAGTACCGGCGCCGCGGGATGCCGATGGAGCAGTGGATCTGCCGCCCGGCGATCGACCCCCTCTCGGAGAAGAACCGCGATCTCACCGACGCGGAGATCGCAGGCCTCCTTGAGAAGTACAACGTGCCAACGGACAAACCGCTGATCACCCAGATCTCGCGGTTCGACAAGTGGAAGGACCCCGAAGGCGTCGTCGACGTCTTCCTCCGGGTGCGCGAGCACGTCGACTGCAGGCTGGTCCTCTGCGGGAGCATGGCCCCCGACGACCCCGAAGGCTGGGAGATCTACCGGAGCGTCGAGGAGAAGGCGCGGGAGTTCATCGAGACGGGCGACGTCATCCTGATCACCGCCGAAGACCACCTGCTCGTCAACGCCCTGCAGCGGGTCTCGTGCGTCATCCTCCAGAAGTCGCTCCGCGAGGGGTTCGGCCTGACCGTCACCGAAGGGCTCTGGAAGGGGCGGCCGGTCATCGCGTCCCGGGTCGGGGGGATACCGCTCCAGATCCAGGACGGCGAGACGGGGTTCCTCCTCGACCCGACCGATACCGACGGGTTTGCCTGGAGGGTCCGGGAGGTCCTCGAGAACCCGGAAATCGGGGAGCGGCTCGGCCGGGCGGGAAAAGAGTACGTCAGGCAGAACTTCCTGATCACCCGCCTCCTCTCCGACTACCTGGACATGCTGAGCGCGGAGCTCGGCGTTCTGAAGACCTGATCACAAAAGCGGACACTCACCTGCTCCGGGTGCGGCCGTGAAAGCGGCCCCGCGGCCACACCCGTTCGGCAGATCCGTGTGGATTTTTTCGGGGATCCGAATTTTTTCAGAGGAGGCGCTTCGGGTCGGGTTGCCCGTCGCGCCCCCCGATGCAAGGGCAGACAGCAGAGGTGGCCGGTCGAACCCGGGCAGGAGTTTGCAGCACACCATTACTGAAGTATGGTATTTACGGGTCTTAGGGCAGATAATCCTCGAATCTTCTTCGATGGCGATGAGACTTCGGAAGACAAGAGATTGTACCGTAACCTATTGACGCCACCACCCCCCGACGCTGTAGGATACGCATCTGTGTATATAACCGTTTCTCCCGGGCGGGGCGGGTGCCGCTACCCCGGAGAATCCCCCGCACCTTCGCGTTTGCCGTGCGGCGCTCCCCCCGGTGCGTAGCGGACGATGCACCGGTTTCGGGAAAACCGTCCCGGCTCGATGACGGTTCTGCTCTGCAGCCCTTGCGGCGCAGCTCGAGTGTCCCTGGAGGTCCTACCGCCCGCCGGACGGATCGATGATCTCGATCGGCTGGGTCAGCCGGGCCCGTGAGATCGTCTTCCCTTTCATCCCCTCGATGACCTGTTCGGCGGCCTCGACGGGCACGTCGACGGTGGAGTAGGTGTCGTAGATGTTGATCGCGCCGATGACGTTACCCGGGATCCCGGTCTCCCCTGCTATCGCTCCGACGATATCCTTCGGCCGAATCTGGTCCTCCCTTCCGACCGGGATCCTGAGGAGGGCGAGCCCCCGGGCGGGCCTGATATCCTGCGGCTGGCCCTGGCCAGGCCCGCCGAGTTCCTGTTTCAGGAGGGCGGCGGCGACCTCGAGCGAGGTGTAGTTGTCGGCGACGATCCGCTCGGCGAGGTTGATATATTTGTCGAGATCGCCCTCGTCGATGGTCTGATGCACCCGGTCGATGAGTTTCCTGGTCCGGCTCTCCTCGACGTCTCCCTGCGTCGGGAGCGGGATCCGGCCGATCTTGATCTTCGTGTAGTTCTGGATCGTCCGGAGCTTGAAGTACTCTTTCGGGCCGACGAACGTGACAGCCCGCCCGGTGCGTCCGGCCCGCGCCGTCCTCCCGATGCGGTGGATGTAGTAATCGATATCCTGCGGGACGTCGTAGTTGACGACCAGGTCGACGTCCTCGACGTCGATGCCCCGTGCGGCGACGTCCGTCGCGACCAGGATGTCGATGTTCCCGCCACGGAACTTCGCCATCACCCGGTCGCGCAGGGCCTGCTTCATGTCCCCGTGAAGCCCCTCGGCGAAGTAGCCGCGGGCCTGGAGGTGCGTGGTCAGGTCGTCGACGCCCCTTTTGGTGTTCGAGAAGATCAATGTCAGGTCGGGGTCGTACATGTCGAGCAGCCGGGTGAGGACCTCGAGCCTTTCGCGGCCCCGCACCTCGAGGTAGAGCTGCTCGATCTGCGGGACGGTCACTTCCTTGCGCGCGACCGAGATGAACTCGGGGTCTTTCTGGAACTTCTTCGAGATCTCTAGGATGGGTCTTGGGAGGGTGGCCGAGAAGAGGACCGTCTGGCGGTCACGCGGGGTTTCGTCGAGGATCTTCTCGATGTCTTCCCGGAAGCCCATGTCCAGCATCTGGTCGGCCTCGTCGAGGACGACGAGTTTCACCCCGCCAAACGAGAGCGTCCCGCGGTCGAGGTGGTCGAGCACCCGACCGGGTGTCCCGACGACGATCTGGACGCCGCGTTCCAGCGCCCGGAACTGCCGGTCGATCGGCTGGCCGCCGTAGATCGGGAGGATGTTGATGCCCCGGTGGTACTTCGCGAGGCGGGCAAACTCTTCGGCGGTCTGGATGGCGAGTTCCCGGGTGGGGGAGAGGACGATGACCTGTGTCTCCCGGCTCCCGGGGTCGACGCGCTCGATCGCCGGGACGCCGAACGCAGCGGTCTTCCCTGTTCCCGTCTGTGCCTGGCCGGTCACATCGCGCCCGTCGAGTATCGCTGGTATGGTGCTGGTCTGGATAGGTGTGGGCTCTTCAAACCCCATATCTTCTATGGCGCGGAGAGCTTCTGGCGAGATATTGAGTTCCTGGAAGGTAATATTCTTCTCCATTCTCCAACTTCTTGGTGCTGCTACCACTTTATATGTCGCATCCCCTACCCGCAACGATATCTGTCAGCGCACCGAACCTGAGTGATGGATCGCGTGCCCTCTTCACCAGCGATGCGGGACGCATATCGCCGCTACGCGCTCGAACGCCCCGATCTCTCCGGTATCCTCCTGCCTGACCTCCTGCCCCACGACGCCTGCGCCGCCGCGTCCTGGAGACCCGGCCGCGTGAAGGTGCTCTTCGTCGCCGAGTCCCCGCCGTGGGCTGCCGGGCGGCGCGAGGTCGCGAAACCGGCCGATTGCCGGGGCTCCGGCTACCCCTACTTCTGGAACGACCGCTACGACGCGCCGCACCGTCCCGGAACCGCGCCCCTCTCCCGCGGGCTTGCGGAGAACCTCTTCTCGTTGCTCGGACTCGACGGGAACTCGCGCCGGGAGAACCTGGAACTCTTCACCGCGGGGGGTTTCTTCCTCGTCGATACGGTCCGGTGCGTCTTTCGGAAGAACCGCAAGCCGGCCATCCCGGCAGATCTCATCCGAATGAGCGCCCGCGAGACCCTCGCCCCGGAGATCGCCGGCCTTGCACCTGAATACGTCGTCGCCCTCGGGAATACGGCGCTTTTGGGCCTTCGCCATACCGAGCCCTACGCAAGTGCTCTTTCCGGTGCCGGGACGATCACCGGGCTATCCCGGGAGGCGATCTTCGAGGAGAGCCGGCTTCTCTGTCTGCCGTATCCGGGCGGGCGCAACCGGCGTTACCTGGATACGATCGAGTCGGGGTTCGAGATCCTCCGGGATCTCACGGGATGACGCGCTTTTTACCCCGCGAGTTTTCTCTTCCCCTCCTCGTACAGCTCTTCCTTCTGCCTGCGGAGCCTTGCGGCCGTCTCCTTCTCCTCAGGGGTTCCCCGCTCCTCGAGTTCGATCCCCTTTGCTCGTTCCATCACGTCCCGGGAACGCAGGTACCCGGACGGCTCCACCGTTTCCCGTGCCTCCCGGTACTCTTCCTCCACCTGCTCTCTGTGCTGCTCCGCGGCCTGCCTGGCCTCTGCGCCCACCGGGATCTCTTTACCGCGAGCCTCGGCGACCTTCTTCAGCCGCACCTCAAGGACGCCGTTCTTGAACGTGGCGGTCGCCCCCTCGTCCCTGACGTCGGTGGGGAGGGAGACCGTCCGGGAGACCGCGCCGATCCTCCGCTCCCGCATGTGATACCCCGCCTGTCTCTCCTCTTTCGCCTCCTCCCGCCGGGCGGTGATCCTGAGCGTCCTCGGGTCGAGAAGCCGGACGGATACACCCTCTCTCGCCACCCCCGGGAGGTCGGCAACGACCACGACATCTGTATCGTGTTCCAGGACATCGACAACCGCACCGGCTCCGCCGGGCACCTGCTGTGCGGCTCCCGAGACGCGCTCCATCACCTCGCCAAACTGTTTCTGCATACTCCCAAGCATCTCGTCGAATTCGCTCCAGAGATCGCGCGACGACCTTCTCCATGCCATGGTTACCACTTCCTGCCTCACTCTTCTGTCAGTATCGGCAGGCTCACAGGGTGCGAGCACTTCATATATGTTCCTGTGCGGGACGGTGGCTACGCTCTCTCTACCTTCAGAGAGATGCGCCGGGCTTTTCCAGCACGTAGGCGACGGTTCCTTCTTCGAACCCTGCGCCGGCGGGGCCCTCGCCGGCACAGGTAAACCCGTTCTTCTCCAGCACCCGGATGGACCCGACGAGGTCCGGGTAGGTCGTCGCCACGATTCGCCGGATGCCGGGGAGGGCGAAGGCTGCGGCGACGATATGCCGCACCGCCTCGGTCGCATACCCCCGGCGCTGGAACTCCTCGAGCACCGAGTAGCCGATGAGCACCGTGCCGGGAACAGGCGCCGAGGCGGTCCCCCCGCTGCCGACGAGGACCCGGCTGCCTTCGGCTGAATCGTCCCGCACCCAGTACCAGGTGATGAAGAATGGGTCGGCGTTCTCCGCTGTCATCCTGATGAACTCCCCGAGTGTCTCTTCGTCGAGCAGCGGCGGCGGCCACGATCCCGGGACGGCGGCGGAGAGGAGGCGGGCGAGTTTTTGATGATCGTCCCGGTCGGCCTCAAGGATCTCGAGCGTGGCAGGGATCAGGTCGAGGCGGTCGGTGCGGATGTGGATGGGGTTCATTTAGTTCACCTGGATGATTGGCCGATAACTTTACTACCTCATCATCGAGGCGCTCTGAAGGGTAGCCGGTCACTTCCCCGCGGGACCGCCTCGACCTCAAACCGGTGTCCGCATTTCGGGCATACGGCTTTGACGCCTGCCGTGCTTTCCCCGTTGATCCTGCAGTAAAGTTCCTGCAGATACGCGAGATCGGGTGCAAACAGGTTCTCGATGACTCGGGTATTGACACTCTCGATCCTGCCGAGTTTTGTCACCACCCGCGAGAGCAGGATGACGGTCAGGTATGCCGGGTTTGCCTGTACCCTCGGGTCTTTCATCGGGAGGATCTCGTCGGCAGCCGTGGCGAGGCGCATGACTCCCTCCCGGTGGAGGTTCCCGTCGGGATCGAGATACCCCCGGGGCAGCGCGAAAGGAAATTCCGTCTGGAATGGCATAATGTACCTTACTTTACCTGGATCCTTGTGAATCCTTCGTGCACGATTTCCCGTTGCTCGATTGCCCTCTCGTTCCCCTTAACGCTGAAGTCCGATAGATGCTCCTTATCCGTTCTGGATCTCTAGAGGTATCCGGGGCCTGCACTCAGGATCCCTGTCGCGGCGATCCATGGAGCCTGCTGCCCACCCGCTCCCAGACAAACGCCATCAACTCGCTGGATAGAGAATATCTGACGTCTCCTCTCTCCCGGAACACGATCCCGTCGTTCTTCAGCCGTCGCAGGTGCCATGAGACCGACGAGGCGGTGATCCCGAGCCGTTCCGCAAGCTCCCGCCGTGATGCCCCGGGGCTCTCCAGCAGGATGGCGAGGATCTCCCGCGTGTTCGGGTTTCTAAGGTGGATGAGCACCTTCTCTTCGAGAAGGGAATACTTCTGCCGGTTCTCGAAGTATCCCGTCCGTCCTCCGACGGTGCCGGTGGCGATCATCCCGAACTCCTGCAGTCTCCCGAGGTGGTACCTTAAGGTCCCCCGGTTTATCCCGAGGTCCTCGGCGAGGGTGCCGAGGCGGATGCCCGGGTGGGCGCGAACGTGGTCGTATATCGCCGTCCGGGTCTCGTGTTCGAGTGCGGCGCGTTTTGCAATCCGGCGGTAGCCGAAGAAGAGCCAGACGTTTAAGAGAAGCAGGATGTTGACGACGACCAGGAGTTCCGGGGAGGTTCCGATGAGCATACCGGATATCAGAACCTGGGGTGGGACCTGCCACCACTCGATGGGCGTCAGATCCTGTGGCGGGCGGTCGGGTACGTAGTCGCCGGCCGGCATGACCGTGTACCCGGCGGCCGCGCAGGAGGGGAGGGCAGAGAGAAGAATGATCAGGAGTACGGCAGCCGGCCGGCGTCGCATACTACAGCAATCGGAGTGCGGAACCTTGACCTTTGCGTTTTGTCGGCGGCCTTTCCTGCCCGGCTTCAGGGAAACCGGGGCTCGCGAGTAGACGGTCGGCACAGAAATCGTATATAATCTCGCGTCCCAGCTCCCACTATGGTAGAGGAGCAACCGTCTGTAACAGGACGGCGGCAAATCGTCGCTGTCTCTATCAGCACGGCGGACGGCGGCTACCTCATTGCCAGGAGCGTCGCCGCATGAGAGACCGGTGGCTCGCGCTCGGCATTGTTATCGTGGTGGTCTTCGTCCTCTGGCGAGCCTCCTATGTCCCGCTCGGCTACGAGACGATACACTACGAGACCGTCCCCGTCCTCCCGGTGGAACAATACAATCCCCCGTTCATCGAGATCTGGGAGGCGATGGAAGAGCAGATCCCGTTCGATAACCGGACGGCGAAGTCGTCGCTGCTTGTCATGGATTTCGATGCGAACGGTTCGTTTACCTATATCCAGTTCGGTTTTTTTGCCGATATGGAGGATGAACCCTGGGTCCACTCCGCCTTTGTCCTTCAGAACGGGAGCACCTACCTCTCGTCCCAGCGGCTCGATTACCGCCCTCCCCACGCCCACCCGCTGGGAAACCTCGCCGCTGCCGATGACGTCCCGTTCGACGAGATCTCCTACGGCAAAAAGGGAATGAGCCTGAAGGTCTTCTACCACGAGCAGAACCGGACCTATGACGACACCTACAAAAACATCTACGCCGTCGAGAACGGCACTCTCCGGCCGCTGAAGTTCATCTCCTTTGCCACCACGGAGGTCTGGAACACCATCGAGATCTACCCGAGGGACCCGCCGGACGGAAACCGGACGCCGACCACCATCGACGAAGACCCCCGGGCGCTGATCATCTTTGCCCCGCGGGAGATCGCCCTGGCGGAGAGGGTTGTGTACAAAACGACTGCCGTCCCGGCAGGAGTTTGAGCACCGAAGGTGTGAGATGCGACTGCCGTCCCGGCCAGAGCAGGAGCACCGAAGGTGCGACAGAGACGATCGGCACAGAAAAGATATAAATCCCCCTCCCCAATCGCTCATTTAAGGAGTCGAGCGATGAGACGAAACTTTTTGGTTATCCTTTGCATTCTCGCCCTGATCTCGGTTGCAGCCCCGGCGGCTGCCGAGACCCCCCGTCCGGCCGAAAGCCCGGTGGAGGCCCCCGTCGACCGGCTTGAGATCGATGACGCGGTGAAGCAGGCGTCGCCCCACTACGTCATGCTCGTCGGAACCGATGACGAGCGGGAGAACCTGCTCGGCTACATCGACTGCTCCCCCCGCTCCGCCGAAGAGAAGGAGGCGATGAAGGAGTCCCTCTGCGAGATCTGGGAAAAATACCCGGTGGTGCACGAGACCGGGGGTGCGGTGACCCGGATCGCGTTCGACCCGGCGGCGGGGGAGAACCCGGTCCTGACCGATGAGGAAAACGCCGTCCTCGCTGATATCTCCCGGGCCATGGCGGAGGCGTTTGCCACCACGCCCACGGGCGCGCAAGCCACCTGGTACGACCTCTCCATCTGGCTGGTCAAGACGGACGGGCAGGGGAACGAGGCCTGGAACCGGACCTACCCCGGCGGGGATAGTGCGG
>JAQVVW010000037.1 GCA_028698765.1 Methanoculleus sp.
GCCCGATGTCGACGATGACGATATTACCGTTGTAAACTTCGTCTTTGACGCGGGGAGTATCTTTGAGATCGGCGATGGTGGCGATCTTGATGTACATGGATGCCGGCTCTTCGTTGCCCGATCCCTCGTAGGAGGCGAGATCGAGCTCCATGTAGTCCTCTTCGTTCCGGGCGGGACTCTTGCCGAGGATGCTGTCAAAGAGTTTTTTAACCATAGAAAAAATGAGGAATGAAATTTATTTAATAGTATCTATTATTTTCTTCGTCAGACCTCCAGGTTCCAGAGATCGTCCCCGACGTAGTGGACGCTTTTGACGGACTTACCCTTCTCCTGCCGCTCCATATCGCCCGCATCCAGGAGCGCAATCCCCACGGCAAGCGGTTTTCCGTGCCGTTCCTCGACAACCTGCACCGGGTGCCCCGCACGGACGTCCGGCGAGATCGATACGATCCCGGGGCGCATGGCATCCGCGCCGTTTGCAACGAACCTGACCGCGCCGGAATCAACCACCACCCGCCGCTCGGGGATCGGGTGCTCGACGAGACCCCGCAGGGTCGGGAACGCCCAGTCATCGGTTCCCATCAGGAGGGGCTTTTTGTCGACGAGGTAGATCCCGACGGGGGCATCCGTCTCCACCCGCTCGATCCGGTCCGACCGGAAGTGGTCGGCGGATGCCCCGATCTCGCCCGTGAGCTGCTCGAGAAGTTCGCTTATCTGCGATTTCCGGATAACATGACGCTTTTTAACGGTAATCTTTGGCATGTCTCGAAACCTCGGGGTACGCTGATGTTCGCGCAGCAACGCGGTTATATTTAAGTAGCTTCCTCACTCAAATATATTACTCCAGAAAGGACGGCAAAGGGTAATCACATGACGCCAAGACCGTTGGATATTTTAGATCAGGTACTGAATCGTCAGCCCGTCATCATCAGCCTCAAAGGTGGGAGGGAGATCCGGGGGATCCTCCAGGGATACGACGTTCACATGAATCTGGTATTGGACAGGGCTGAAGAAGAAGTGGACGGCGCGGCGCAGAAACTCGGCACGTTGATCGTCCGCGGTGACAATGTGATCTACATTACCCCTTCAGTCGAATAACATTAGGTGAGAGAGCATGTCAAAAGGCACACCATCGATGGGTAAACGCCAGAAGCGCACTCACATCGCCTGCAGGCGATGCGGCAAGATCTCGTTCCATGCACAGCACAAGGTCTGTGCGGCCTGTGGATTCGGCAAGAGCCGGAGGATCCGCAGTTACCGCTGGACGGAGAAGAAGGCAAAGGTACCGACGCATTAGAGTTGCATCATGTGTGGTATCGTTGGCATCGTCGATGCTGGCGGTGTCTCGTTTCCGCTGTATTACGCCCTGTACGCTCTCCAGCACAGGGGGCAGGAGAGCGCAGGGATCTCCACTTTTGAAGGCACGATCCTGCACACGCACAAAGCCCAGGGGCTCGTGGCCGAAGTCTTCAACAGCCAGACCCTGCAGGATCTACCGGGGAACGCCGGAATCGGACACGTCCGCTACCCGACAACGGGATCAAAAGTTCCTGAGAACATTCAGCCGTTCAATTTCCGGTACCGGGGGCTCGATCTCTCGATCGCCCATAACGGCAACCTGGTCAATACCGCTGAACTCCGTGAGGAATATGAGCGTCGGGGACAGATCTTCTGCACCACGACCGATACCGAGATCATGGGGAGCATCATCGCCGAGGCGCTCCGGACCTCGAAGAGCATGGAGGATGCCGTCCTGCTCTGCATGCGGCGGCTGCGCGGCTCCTACGCTACCGTGGCCCTCCTGAACGATACCGTATACGCCTTCCGCGACCCACTCGGCATCAAACCGCTCTGCATCGGAGAGCTCGACCACGGCTACATAGTCGCGTCGGAGAGCGTGGCGATCGATGCACTGGGCGGCACGTTCGTCCGGGACGTCCGCCCCGGCGAACTCGTCCGGATCGACGAGTCCGGGCTCACCTCCACCCAGATCGCGACCGCGAACCGGAAGGCGTACTGTATCTTCGAGTACATCTACTTCGCCCGCGCCGATTCGGTTATAGACGGGACGCTGGTCTACGACGTGCGGCGCCGGATCGGGCAGAAACTCTATGATGCTGCCCCGGTCGATGCGGATACGGCCTGTCCCGTCCCCGACTCGGGGATAGCCTACGCCGCCGGCTACGCCGAACGCTCCGGCATACCGTTTGTCGAGGGATTGATGAAGAACCGCTACATGGGCCGGACGTTCATCATGCCGACCCAGGAGCAGCGGGAACGGGCGGTCCGGATCAAACTCAATATCGTCCGGGGAAACCTGAAGGACAAACGGGTGGTCCTCGTCGACGACAGCATCGTCCGGGGGACGACGTCCCGCCGGATCGTGAACATGATCCGGGAGGCGGGGGCGGAAGAGATCCATCTCCGGGTCGGTTCCCCGCCGATCATCGCCCCCTGTTACCTGGGGGTGGATATGCCCACCCGCACGGAGCTGATCGCGAGCGGCAAGGATATCGAGGCGGTGCGCAAAAGCATCGGCGCGACGTCGCTCACCTACATCCCGCTCGAAGACCTGGTGGAGGCGATCGGGTGCGGCGAACAGAACCTCTGCACCGGATGCCTGACGGGATGCTACCCGGTGGAGATCAACGGGGAGAAGAGCTGCCACTCAATCGTGGATTACGTGGCCGGCACCCACCAGTCCGACCTCTCGACCTTCAAGGCCGGGAAGGGACGGACATAGGCGGCCGTTCCGGATCACTCTTTTTTTGGCACGACCCTGAAGAGCCCATAACCTTCTGCGCGATTTATTGCCGCAATTCCAGGCGTCTCGGCCGAATAAACCCACCGGTGCAGGAGAACGGATAACGCGTAAAAACATGCAAAAACGCAGAATCTTCTTTCATAGCGAGGGATGGATTTGAACCATCGATCTACGGGTTATGAGCCCGCCGGGATATCCTGACTACCCCACCTCGCTTCCGGCCTGTGAGGTATATGCATTGTATTTTGAGGGATATATACCTTTGTGCCTCCCGAATCGGCGCGGCTCCGGGTGCCGGCGCCCGGCAGAGGGCTAATCATTTAATATGAGCGAGCGGCATACCTCGTCATATGGATGAAGAGAGGCCGCTTGACGACGAACTGCAGCGTCTCCGGGAAGAACGTCTCCGGAAACTCGAAGAACGGATCACAGGTACGCCGGGCGGCGTCATCGAGATCGCCGATGGTGCGCTCCAGAAGATCCTCGGGGAGCACCCCGCCCTGGTCGTCGATCTCTGGGCGGAATGGTGCGGCCCCTGCCGGATGGTGGCCCCGGTCATCGAGGACCTTGCGCGTGAGTTCGCCGGCAAGGTTACCTTCGGCAAGTGCAACGTCGACGAAAGCCCCACAATCGCGGCGAGTTTCAGCGTAACGGCGATACCCACGCTCCTGTTCTTCGCAAACGGCATGCTGGTCGACCGGGTGGTCGGGGCGCTCCCGAAAGAGGCGATCAAGGCACGGGTCATGCGGGCGTTCGGCACCGGCTAGAGGAACGCGCCCTGCCGGCACCGGAGCCACTCGGAGAGCCGTGCGGCCATGATGAAGTCGTTCCGGGAGAGGCCGCCGATGGCGTAGGTGTACCAGGCGACGTCCACGAATCTCGCGGCGTGGATCCCGAGATCCGGGGGATGGTCCTCTCGCGCGGCAAAAGTGGCGATCTCATTGAGGAACGTCACCGCTTCAGCAAACCCTTTGCAGGCGAACCGGGCGGTAAGTCGCCCGTCTTCGAACGACCAGTCCGGGACTTCCGGCAGGAGGTCGGCGATCTCCCGCCGGTTCAGCGGTGCCGTATCCGCGATATCGGGGACGATCGCCTCAGACGAAAGATCCATGGTCAACTACCTACCCCTAAAGGGGTGGGCTTGCCCTTCCATCTCTCCTCTACTTGATTCGAGGAGTGGAGTGCAATAGGCTGGTTGACGTCAGCCCTGAATGCAATATTTTTGGCGGCATTGATATCGGCGTTCTCTACATAGCCGCATTTGATGCAGATAAACTCTGATTGAGACTTCCGGTTCTCTTTGCTGATGAACCCGCACTCCGAACATTGCTGCGAGGTGTATCTCGGATTCACAAACACCACCGGAATGCCAACGAGTTGCGCCTTATACAGGATGAACGCGGCTAACTCATAGAACGCCCATTTACCGAAAACAGACCTCAACGGCTTTGAAACCGTGCTACCGGATCGAATCCCCTTCAGGTTTTCAAGGGCGATCGCCCGGTTTGTGCCTTGTGCCGTTGCAACGATCTGTTTTGAGATACAATGATTTGTGTCTTTCTTGAACCTCCGTTCTTTTCTTGAAATGCGTTTCAGATGCTTCTTGGCATCCCATGTCCTGGGGGACTGAAGGCGTGCCTTGAGCGCCGAATATCTTCGCCTGACACTCTCACACCTCTCGCCCGAGAACCGGATACCGTCGTTCGTGGTTGCCAGGTTGACGATCCCGAGATCCACACCGAGTGTACCATCGAGGTTCTCGATCTGTTTTTCTTCAGGGATATCGATCACCAACATCAGGTAGAAGATCCCGTTGATGTAGACGAGATCTGCCTGTCCTTTGACCCGGGTCTGGTCGAGGGTTCGATACCCCCCATATGCAATCGGAACAAGTGTTCTCCCTTCCAGCGTCAGAATTGATACTCGATCCGCACCTTTGATCGTCAGGTTTCGCTGATCGTAGACGACAGCCCCATGAGGTTTGAAGGTATGCTGAACCGACCGATCAACCTTGTAACTCTCAGAAACCTTCCCAACCGCCCGGACAACCATCTGAGCAGAAAGACCAAACATTTCCCGGACTTCGCGGTAGAGGATCTTTTGGAGGCGGATCTTCCCGAATGTCTTGTTCATCCATGCTACTTCGGAGATGTAGTTGCAGGCTTCGTTGAAACGCTCCATTGTCTCCAGGAGGGCGTCGTGTTGTGCCTGCGACGCCAATAACTTCACCTTCACCGTCAGTAGCATAATATATAGAATATTTAGTTCTATAAGTACAAATAGATGTCGGCCTGTGACGGCATTCCTCCCACGACTGAAGTCGTGGGCTTCCTGCCTGTTAGATCGTGATCCCTCATCGGAGAGGAAGAAAAAGGTTATTCCCCGGAAAATCGGTGCGTGAAGACTTTCAGGTTGCTTGAACTCCATCGGGTGCGAAGAACGGTTTATCTGAGAGCAACTCCCCCTTCGTGTATTTCGCGTGAGGTTGTATTGTTATCCCCACCAAGTAACTCACGCGGGAGAACGCGAAGATCGGCTATCCAAGAGCAACTCCCCCTTCGCGGCTTCGCGCTCTTCGCGTGAGGCCGCATCAGTGCTCAACCTGACAATCTCACGCGAAGCCGCAGGGAACGTCGTTCCTACCGGTGCTCAAACATCCTCCCTGTTCGCTCTTCGCGTAAGTTGATCTCAGTGGGCTGCACACTAACGCAACTTCTTTACCAGGAAGGCAACGTTCCCGGCAAACCGCCGGACCGTCCTCATCCCTTCTTCGTCGTTTATGGCCTCGCCCGGCGCCAGCCCGAAGACCATATTCCAGTAGGTCGAGCCCGGGACGATCATGTCGTTCATAAGGTAGAACATCAGCAACTCCTGGAGCGTGGCGGTGTGCCCGCCCCGCCGCGCCACGGCGATCGGGCCGCCCACCTTCCGCGAGAGGAAGGAGTCGGACGCCGTCGAGACCATCCCGATCCGCTGCAGGGCCGCCGTGACGTCGCCGCGGGCGGTGCCGAAGTAGACCGGGGTTCCGACGATGAACCCCCCGGCCTCCCGAATCTTCTCGATGATCTCGTTCAAGCCGTCGTCGAGGGCGCATTCCCCTCCGGTACAGAGCCCGCAGGCGGTGCAGGAGAGGATATGCTTCCCCGCGAGCGTGACGGTCTCGGTCTCGATACCCTCGCGCTCGAGGACTTCTGCGCACACCCCGAGCACCTGTGTGGTGTTCCCCTCGAACCGGGGGCTCCCGCTGAGCAGTACAACTCTTCCTGCCATCTCACACCTCGATCAGCCGGTAGGCCTCTTCCCCGAGGCCGATCCTGGCGGCGTACTCGATCTGGTACCTGCCGTCCGTGTAGTCCCAGACCCCCTTGAACTTGTCTTCCCCGGGGGCGTGGTTCGCCGCAAGGTGCGTCCGGGCGAACCCCTGCTCGCTGTTGACGAGGTCGAAACTCGCGCGGTCGATCGCGACCGGGTCGGTGGAGGCAAGGATCCCGATGTCCGGGACGATCGCCGCATCGCTCCAGGGAACACAGTCGCAGTCCGGGGTGATGTCGAGGAGGAAGTTGATGTAGCCGACCCGCCGGGGTTTACTCCGAACAGCGCCGAGGGCGTACTCGCAGAGCCGCTCCAGGAACGGGCGGATCTCCGTCGTCCAGTCGAAGTCGATCGCCCCTTCAGAGCAGGAGCGCACGCAGTCGCCGCACCCGACGCAGTGCTCCGGGTTGAACTTCGCCCGCCCGTCGACGACCGTCATCGCCGCCTGCGGGCAGACCAGGGTGCAGATGCCGCACCCGATGCAGTTCCCGCTCTCCAGGCACGGCCGGGCAGCATGCTGCTCCGCCTTCCCGGCGGGCGGGGCGCAGCCCATCGCCAGGTTCTTGATAGCGCCGCCGATCCCGGCGGTGTCGTGTCCTTTGACGTGCGAGAGGACGAGCATGCTGTCGGCGTCGAGGATGCTTCCCGCGATCTTGACCCTCTGGAAGTGCTTCCCTTCGACCGCGACCTCCCTCCAGTAGCCGCCCGAGAGGCCGTCGGCGATGATCACCGGAGCTCCCGAGACCGCGTAGGCGAACCCGTGCTCGATCGCGGTGGCGGTGTGCCGGACGGCGTCGGCCCGGCTCCCGGCATAGAGGGTGGCGGTATCGGTGAGGAACGGGTGCGCTCCCCGTTCTTTCACCTTATCGACCACCTGCCGGGCAAAGAGCGGGTGGAGATAGGTGTCGCACCCCCGCTCCCCGACGTGCAGTTTGACGGCCGTCAGGTCGTCCGGCCGGATCGCCTCGCCGAACCCGGCCGCATCGAAGAGGCGGCGGATCTTTGCGGCTTTGCTCTCGTGCGGACCCCGTGCCCTTAAAGCGGCGAAATAGACGTCTGCCATCGATCTATGCTCCCTTACGGGTACTCTCTGGCTGCCGGAGAATAAGAATTGCGCCGGGTCTCACCGGTGCGGTGAAGGTTCAAAGAAGAGAGGGAAGAATCCTCACCGGATCTCCACGCCCTTCAACCGCACGCCGGACTCCTCTGTCACGGTACCGACCACCCGGGCGTCGGGGACGATCGCCCGGATCGCGGCGAGGCTCTTCTCCGGGGCAACGAAGGCGTAGCCCATGCCCATGTTGAACGTCCGGTACATCTCCGCGTCGCTGATCTTCCCGGCCTCCTGCAGCCAGGAGAAGATCTCGGGGACTTCGAGGGGATCGGTGAAGGAGAACCCGTACCCCGAGAGCCGCTTGAAGTTCAGGAGGCCGCCGCCGGTGACGTGGCACATCCCGTGGATCTCACAGGCCGCCGTCACCCGGAGGACCTCCGAATAGATCCGGGTCGGCGTCAGGAGTTCTTCGCCGAGGGTCTTTCCGTTCGAGAGACGGGTATCGTAGGTCCCGCAGTCCTCGACGACTCTCCGGGCGAGCGTCAGGCCGTTGCTGTGGATGCCGCTCGAAGGGACCCCGACGATCAGGTCGCCGGGAACGATCCCCTCGCCGGTGACGACCTTCCCCTTCTCCTGGGCGCCGAGACATGTCCCCGCGAGGTCGAGACCGTTCACGAGCCCCTTGAGGGTCGCGGTCTCACCGCCGACGATGTTCATGTTCGCAAGGCGTGCCCCCTCGTTCAGTCCTTTGCCGATCTGAGCCATCTTCTCGGGCGAGAGGGTGTCGGTCGCGATGTAGTCGACGAACGCCACGGGCTCGAGGTTCATCACGTAGAGGTCGTTGACGTTCATCGCGATGCAGTCGATCCCGACGGTACTCCAGTCGCGGAGCGCGTCGGCGACGAGCATCTTCGTGCCGACACCGTCGACGGCGAGCGCAAGGACATACGGGTCGAAGTCGATCAGCCCGGCGAAGTGCCCGACCTTCCCGAGCATCGGAAACGCGCCGGATCTCTTGTAGGCAAGGGAGTCGATCAGCGCCCGGACCGCCCGGGCCTCGAGGTCGATATCGACCCCGGCCTCACGGTAGGTATGCTCTCCGGCACGGCACGGCACGGAGGCATCTTCGTCCGAGTTCTCCGAGAGCCGGAACTCGTCGTGCAGCACCTGCAGGGCGCGTTTCCCGTCCCCGCCCTTCACGACGAAGGAGACGTTCACCTCGCTTGAGCCCTGCGAGATCATCATCATGTTGATACCGGCCCGGCCGAGCGCCGAGAAGATCCGGCCTCCGGTTCCCGGCGTGCCGGCCATCCCCGCACCGACGACCGCGAGCGCGGCGACGTCCCGGTCGTAGGTGACCTCGCGCACGACACCCTGCTTCATGATCGGGGTGAGGCCGGCGATCGCGGCTTCGAGGTGCGACTCGTCGATGATGAGGGAGATGTTTGCCTCGCTTGAGCCCTGCGAGATCATCATGACGTTCACCTCCCGCTCGGCAAGCGCCGAGAAGATCGTCTTCGCCACGCCGGGACGGCCGACCATCTGGGCGCCGTTGATGTTGACGAGGGCCACCTTCTCGATCAGGGCGAGGGCCTTGACCACCCGCTTCTCCTGGTGCTTGTCCCGGAGGACGAGGGTCCCGGGGACCTCGGGCTTAAACGAGTTCTTGACCCGGATCGGGATGTCCTTCTGCA
>JAQVVW010000038.1 GCA_028698765.1 Methanoculleus sp.
TGACCGGACACTATTCGGGCTCTGCGGAGAGCACGATGAACTTCGATATCAAGCAGATCAATGAGTGTGGAGCAAAGGCCTATCTCCGTGACCTTGAGCAGGCAGAACTCTCCGATGCTTTCTGGGATGCAGGCTTACCTCAGGCAATGAATACATCTGTCGCAACCAGTCCGTACTTCTATGCGTATCTTGCCGCCCAGGTGCATGCCAACGATAAGGGATTCCTCTCGAAGGATATCACTGTCCATGACCTGATAACTCATCGCGGTGACATACATCATCTCTTCCCCCGGAGTTACCTCAAAAAACACGATTTAACGAAGGGCAAATACAATCAGATCGCGAACTATGTGATGATGCAGAGTGAGATTAACATCGCCGTCGGAGATCAGGCTCCAAAAGACTACTTTACTCAGATACTGGAGCAGTGTGTTGCTGGACAAGCAGCATATGGCGGGATTACCAGCCTGAATGAGATGAAGGCGAATTTTGCCGCACACTGTATCCCGGAAGGGATAGAAACGATGGATGTCAGCGATTACGAGGATTTTCTATACATGCGTAGACGCCTCATAGCAGACAAAATCCGGCATTACTACCAGAATATCTAAAGTGGCTTAACTTTAATCTCTTTTTAGATTTAGTACAAAAAAGTATCATTTTTACCTCACTCTTCCCTCGATCATAGTCCTGGAGAGTACTCTCGCGATTACGCTGAAGAAAAATCGAGAGTGAGGGTCACTCTCTGGGCCGTGAGTGCCGGAAGTTCAGGTATGGGCTTCGACGGTGAGGGTATATTCCAGGAGCCCTTCCTCGGCGGGAATCTCCTCGCCCTTCTCCTGGAGATCTTCAATGTAGAGCTCGATGGCCTCCCGTGCCATTGTTATGGCCTCATCGACGGTCTCCCCGAAGGTGACGCAGCCGGGAAGGGTCGGTACGGTGACGGTATACCCGCCTTCAGGCTCCTTCCGGAGGAAGATTCGGTAATTCAGGCTTCTCATCGTAGTATACCCGGCTCGTGAATAGTACATGCCCCGATGGGGTATAATGGGTATCTGTGCCTGTCCCATAGGGAGACCATCCTTTCTTGGGTCGACGAAAAAGCATATGAAGAATCGAAACAAGCAGGTTGTATGGCAAAGAATCAGCGTGCGGACGTTAAGAACTCCAACAACCCCTCACACAAAGCAGCAGCGGACAACAGGGCGAATCAGCTCAACCCGAACAACACAGCCACGAAGTCCGGCAGATCTAAGAAGTGATTACCTGAAAAACGTCCTACCTTTCTCTAAGATGTGCAGTTTGCCTACATCAGGCCGGGCCTTTACTCCATAGCGGAGCAATCCGCAGATCTCCGAACCCTTTATCCCCTCCCGCTCCAACATCTACTCAAAGTTGAAAGTCGCCTATGCCTGACGATCTGATAGCAATCGTGGAAGAATCCGAGGACGTGAACAGCGCACTCATCTCCCGGGTGCGCCTGGAGATACTCTGGGCACTCTCCGACCTCGGTGAGGACGGGGCTACCGCACGGCAGCTCAAGGGCGGGCTGAACCTGAGCGACGGCGTGCTCTACGCAAACCTCAAGAAACTCGTCGGGATGGGATACCTCCGCTCCGAGAAGGTGACGCTCGAAGGGAAGCAACTCGAACTCTACGCCATCACCCCGGAAGGACTCGCCGAGTGGCGGCGTGTCCGGGGCTGGCTCTGCAAACTCCTGGGCTGCGGGGGTGAGACCTGTGGACGATAGAAGCAAAGTCATTGCCTGCTTCCGGGAAGCGGGATTCCGGATGGATACAGACCAGTTCGAGCACCGGCTCATCGCCCAGAAGTTTGTCTACCTGCTGAAGTTGAAGGGCGTCGAATTCGTGTATCCATTCCGCCTCTACGTCCGGGGCCCGTACTCGCCAACCCTCGCACGGGAGTACTACCAGCACGCCGACGAGTTTTCCCGGTGCGAGACGGAGAGCACGCTCTCTCCCGCCGAGGCGGATGCCGTTGCCGAACTCACCGCCCTCTTCGATAAAAGCCCGTCCCTGCTTGAGATCGGGGCGACCTACGGGTATCTGGCCTACGAGATGCACCAGCCGCCGGAGCAGGCTTACCGGGCAGTCCGGAGAATGAAGTCCTTCTACTCAAATGAGCAGATCGTCAAGGGCGTCAACCGGGCGAAGCAGTACCTCTTCGTCCCCACCGATGAGGAGAAGGCGGCGCTCGACGCCGAGCTGCAGGAGTGGCAACGGGCTGGCATTCGGTCGATGAGGCATTAGGATGCGCCGGAGCAGGGGTGATATCTGGTTCGTTGACCTCACCGATGCACGGGGGCACGAGCAGAGCGGGCTGCGCCCCGCCGTGGTCCTCGCCGTCGCCTACGGGGGGATGACAATCGTGGTCCCGCTCACGACGACCCCGGCGGCTTTTTCGTTCCCGTATGCCTATGGCATCGAGAAGAGCTCACAGAACGGGCTCTCCTCCGACAGTGCGGCGCTGGTCTTCCAGATTGTTGCCCTCTCAGAAGACCGTTTCGTCCGAAAGATCGGAGAGTGCTCGGTCGAGGATATGGAAGCGATAAGTATTCTGTTGAAGGACCTGTTATTGCTGGAATAACTGGCAGATGATCTTGCTCCGGGAACGTTGAACAGCGTTCTCAAACAGGCAGGGCTGAAAGGGAGGAATGAATAATGTATCGATTTCTTGTCATCGTCGAGCAGACCGACGGCAACTACTCGGCATACTCCCCGGATCTTCCGGGGTGCGTGGTCACCGGAGCGACCCGCGAGGAAGTGGAAGAGCGGATGCACGAGGCGATTGAATTCCACATCGAGGGGCTCCGGGATGACGGACTCCCGATTCCGCCGTCACGGTCCTCAGCTATCTACGTCGCGGTCGGCAGAGGGTGAGCGCCTGACGGCAAACTCCGGCTCCGGCAGCCCGGCCTCGGTGCAGTGCCGGATCATGTCCCGCGTTCCCGTACCCATCCGCTCGATGTAGCCGGGGAGAGATATCGGTTCGGCGAGGAGGGGGTTCGCCGGCACCGACCCGTGGGCCTGCCGGAGTTTTTCGAGCGTCAGGGGCGGCGGGAGGGTGCCGGGTGCGGGATGAAAGCGAAGGCTGCAACCGCGAACTCCGCGAGCCGCACCGACTGCAGAATCGCCGCCATAACCCCTATATAGTCTCATGGACAATTCTCCCCTGGAGGGATTGCGTGTCGGAAACTCGTCTCCGTTATACGGTTCTTATGGAGCAGAATGAGGATGGTGGATATACCGTAACGGTACCGTCCCTTCCGGGATGTGTCAGCGAGGGGTCTACCTGGGATGAGGCGCTGGCGCATATCGAGGAGGCGATCGCGGGGTACGTCGAAGTGGCCAGGAAACTCGGCAAACCAATCCCGGTTGAGATCTCCGTTCCCCTGAACACGAGCAACGCCGGGACATGAAACTTCCGAGGATCACCGGTGAGAAGGTGGTCGGCGCTCTCAGGAAAGCCGGGTTCGAGGTGGTCGGCACCCGGGGAAGCCACCATTACCTCTATCACGCGCAGCGTGACGTCATCGTCACTGTTCCCGTGCATTCCAAAAAGACCCTTGCGCCCAAGACCCTTCAGACGATTCTTTTCCAATCCGGGATCACTGTCGACGAGTTCCGGGCGCTCCTGTAGTCTGTTGCCCGTTCGTTCTCCTGCCGGTCCCCGGTAGAACGTAGGGGCGTTACTCTACCTGCAGGATCTCGACGGCCTCCCGTGCTGTCTCTATCGTCTCGTAGACGGTCCCCCCGCACCCACCGGGTCGACCCCGCGTTCGAATCGGCCGGAGCGGAATAAAGGTCAATATGGTTGAAGGCAGAAACGTTGACGTGAGCATCTCCATTGCCGGAACGGTTCGTTTCCCCGGGACGGCATGGAGGCGTTCTCTCGATCCCGCAGGAATGGGTACGAGCCATGAAGATTCATAAAGAGATTCTTGCCGCCTTCCCCGGTCTCTCGGTTGAGGAGGGTGATGTCGGGCCGCTCTCGATCCACGAGAGCGGCCCGCGCCTGGAAGCCCCGAACGACGAGATTGTCCGCTCGGTACGAGAGTGGTATACGCTGGAGAGGATCAAAGATGAACCCCTGTTCAGGGCGTACAGGGACTTCTTCTGGAAGGTGGGCGTCGATCCCACCAAAACGCGGCCTGCCTCGGAAGCCCTGGTGAGAAGGATCCTGGCCGGGAAGGTGCTCCCGACGATCAACACCGCGGTGGATGCGTATAACCTGGCCTCGGTCCGCACAGGCATACCCATTGCGGCGTTCGACGCCGGTACCCTGAGCGGGGCGCTCGCCATGCGGTTTGCAGAAGAGGGCGAAGAGTTCCTCGGCATCGGGATGGCAGCACCCGTCACGCTCCATAAGAACCAGGTTATCCTGACCGATGAAGACGCGATCGTCGCTGTCTACCCCTACCGTGACTCGGATGCAACGAAGATCACCCTCGCCACAACGACGGTGCACATCGTGGCATGCGGCGTGCCGGGGGTCGAACGAGAGAAGGTGCGTTCGGCATACGAACTGGCCGTCGCATACCTGCGGGAATACGCTTCAGGGAGACGGTGATATTTTAAACGATCGAGTGCTAGTGGGTCTTTTATGAAGGCCCGAATTCCTATATTGATATTTATCATCGCCACGATTCTCGCTACAGGATGCGTCGAAGAACCGACCGGTGCGGCAGAGATGAACGAGTCCGCTATGGAGTTGCAGGTGATTGCCGCGGACATGCAGAGCGGGATTTATGAACTGTCTCTCGCGCTCGAAAATCAGTCGATGGCACTGGAAAATGTGTCGGATGCCACAATTGAACTCGATGACCATACCGGGAACTACAGAATGAACGAATCGTCCATTATTCTGCCCCGGATAGAGTGTGCGTCAGGCCAATTCGAAGAATCTGCCCGTCATTCCCAAAAAGCGGAGGAGTTTTTTGCCTCTGCACAGGGAAAGGTCAGCAACAGATCCGTATCTAAAATAGTGTATAACTATACGTCTGTAACCCATTTCGTGAAGAATCTCGCCGACGCCGGAGTGAACTTTACTGCAGAGTTGCAAAAATCGGAACCAGATCCCTGGTGGAGTGTCGTGTATCATGGAGGGGTGTATACATGGCTCGGGCACTAGGACGCGGCATTCGAGAGGACCGGGATAAACCGGACGGATCTCTCTGCATATTCCCTGTTGTGAACTACCCCGCGCCTCTCGGGCAGGGCTTCCTGCTTCATCCTTCCTCTATCGAGGCAAGTCCACAGGCTCAGCGGCGCGTTCCACGCCTGATACCCCGACAAGGTTCTGCTCTTGCAGGGCGAACTTCTTGATGTTGATCGCTGCGTTGATGTCACGGTCATGGTGCGTGCCGCAATCAGGACAGATCCACTCCCGAACGGACAGTTTCAGATCTCTGTTGATATATCCGCAACAGTTGCAAATCTTTGAAGAAAGATCGAACCGCCCGATTTTCAGGAGAGTTTTCCCGTATTTCTGACACTTGTATTCCAGCATCGTGAAGAACGTGCTCCACGAGACATCTCCTATTGCCTGTGCCAGACAGTGATTCTTCTGCATACCGGCGACATTCAACGATTCAACTGCGATTGCTTGGTTCTCGCTTACAACTCGAAAAGAGAGGTTGTGCAGGAAATCGTTGCGCTGGTTAGCGACCATCTCATGGCACCGGGCAAGTCTCAGGATTGCCTTCTGCCGGTTCTTCGACCCTTTCTTCTTCCGGGATACCCGCTGCTGCAACACTTTCAGGCGCTGGAGGGAGTTCTTGAGGTATCGTGGATTCTCAATGTTCTCTCCGGTTGAGAGGGTTGCAAAGTTCAAGAGACCGACATCGATCCCGATAGTGGTGTCCAGAGAGGACGGTGTGGGTTCCGGTTCCACGGTTCCATCGTCAACAAGGATACTGACGAACCATTTTCCGGTCGAGGTTATGGAAACGGTGGCATACTTCATCTTCCCGGTGAACACCCGATGAAAGATTGTTCGGATCTCACCGATCTTTGGGAGTTTGATCCGCCCTTGCTCGAAGTCCACGGTGTAATGCTGGGGTACCTGAAAGGACTGTACCGGGTTCTTCTTCGACTTAAACCGGGGAAATCCTCTCTTCTCCCGGAAAAATCGGGTGAAAGCGTTGTCGAGGTTCTTGTTTGTGCTCTGGAGGGACTGGGAGTTCACCTCCTTGAGCCATGGATGTTCTTCTTTGAGGGCGGGAAGGCGGGTGTTCAGGTCGAAACAGGAGAGTTTTCTACCCTCCTGCTCGTATGCCCGGATCTTCTGCTCCAGAGAATGGTTATACACAAACCGACAGGCATGGATGTGCTGCAGGAGGGAGGCAATCTGCTCCCGGTTGGGATACATCCGATACTTGTAGGCCTGAAGCATACAAACAGTATTAGACCTTATAATAAGATGTAGATTACGGTAATCACATGAATGCGTGACGAAGGGCGGCTCCGCTTTCAGCCCCTCCCTGAAGGGTGGGGTCTTCCCGCTCCGCCCCCTTCACCCCCGCAAGATAAACCTGGAGAGAGCAGAACTCTCTCCTTATAAAATCCCTGATCACCTTCCTCCCGGCATTCCGGGGTGAACGCTCCCGGATAGCCGCATCGCCGACAACGATACGGCGTCGCATGCAGCCCGCGCGAGTCCCCGTGGATATTGATACCCCGGCATACCGGGCAGCGGAGGGTCTTACGTATCATCAGTTCAGCCTCGGATATCGACGGCGAGGATGTAGTCCAATCGCGATGTACCCTGCTCAAAATATTCGCTCCATCGTTATCTGTTGCCGAAACATATATCCAGCCATTCCGGTATTGACAACCATGAAGATCATACTGACCAGCGTATTTGTAAACGATCAGGACCGGGCTCTGGAATTCTACACCAAAACGCTAGGTTTTGTGAAGAAGAGCGATGTCTCTGCCGAAGGGTACCAGTGGCTCACCGTCGTATCCCCCGACGATCTGGACGGAACCGAACTTCTGCTTGAACCAAACGACAATCCGGTGGCACAGGCATACCAGAAAGGAATATTCGAACAGGATATCCCTGCTGCGTCCTTTGGTGTCGAAGACACCCGTGCGGAGTATGAACGGCTCAAAGCACAGGGCGTGAAGTTCACGCTGGAGCCGACCGAAGTCGTTGCCGGGGTGACCATAGCAGTCTTCGACGACACCTGCGGCAACCTCATCCAGATCCAGACAACGCCTACATGATCTACTTCGTCGGAGGCAGTCATCCCCGGGTGAAGCTCTGGATACCGCTCGCGAGCACGCCGATCCGTAGGCGGCATGAACCGTAGCCTGATTGACGGCGTTCAAACTTTTCCGCTCACAAGGTAGATACCCCTGCAGGCATCCATATACTCCAGGAAGTGCCGGCATGGATCTTGCAGCGTTCTTTGAGGATGAAGGAGTCGACGTTTACTGCTCAGTCGGCATCGAGGACCTCCCCGGGGTGGACAGGTCATCGGTGCTGCAGTTCCTCCCGGCCGCCCGGTCCGTGATCGTCTTCGGGAAGGAAGTCCCGATCCCGGTCTACCGGATGCCGCCAGGGGAAAAGACCCGGGAGATGCTCCGGATTGCAGAGAGCCTGGACAGCAGTGCCGTACGGCTTACCGGCCTCCTGAACGCGGAGCAGATCCCGGCCCGCCCGGTCCCGCTCTACCTGCCCGTGCGGCTTGACGACGGGAAGGTGCAGGGCGTTGTCCGCTTAAAGCAGATCGCAGCGGCCGGGGGGCTCGGGGAGATAGGAAAGAATACCCTTCTCCTCAATCGCCGGTTCGGCCCGCGGCTGCTGCTCGGCGGTGTCGTGACCGCAGAGCCGGCTTCCGTATCCGGCACGGCCGCCGCTGCACCACTCTGCACCGGGTGCGGGGCCTGCATCCGGGCATGCCCGAATGGAGCGATAAGACCGGAGGGCGTCGACGCGTTCCGGTGCCGGACCGTGCATGCGTGGGTCCCGTCCCCGGTTGTCCCGGCTGCGAAGTGGCTGCTCCGGCGGCAGTTCCTGCTCAGGGGTGTAGCACCGCTTGCACCGGCGGTCGCCAGAGCGGCAACGATCCGGTGCAGTCTCTGCGTCACCGGATGCCCGGCGTTTCAAGGAGCAGTGGGGAAAGGATGAGGCGCAGAACCGGTTAAGTCGTCCCGGGATCCATCGTGATGCACGGGGAAGACCTCAACCGCATCGAGCAGGAGTGCTGGAGGCTGCACGACGAGGCGTGCAGCAGAGGCGCCGGGGAACTCGTGGAACTCGAGTACCTCATCGGCAGGGCGAGAGGGGACCGGGTTGATCCGGCGCCCTTCACCCGGTCATCAGCGCGAGGATCCCCCGCAGGATCTCGATCGGCTCGGGCGGGTTGCCCGGGATCTTCAGGTCGACGGGGAGGACGGCATCGACCCCGCCGAGAACCGCGTAGGTTCCCCGGTAGATCCCGCCGTCGCAGGCATCGTCGCCGACTGCGACGACGTACTTCGGGGCGGGCATCGCCTCGTAGGTCTTCTTCACCGCGACCTCCATGTTCCGCGTCACGGCGCCCGTGACGAGGAGGAGATCCGCGTGGCGGGGCGATGCGACGAACGAGACGCCGAACCGCTCCAGATCGTAGTGCGGCGACGAGAGCAGGTTTATCTCGATCTCGGTCGCGTTGTCGCTCCCGGAATCGAGTTCGCGGATGGCGAGGCTCCGTCTCATCCGGGCGTCGACGGCCGTCTTCAGTTCCCTCCCGACCGCTTCGAACTCCGG
>JAQVVW010000039.1 GCA_028698765.1 Methanoculleus sp.
GCGACGGCCATGAGGGCGGCGGAGAGGGGTGCCTCTCGCTCCTCCCGGGGTACCCGGACAAGGAGCATCCCAAGGAGGAAAAGGGTGACCGGGACAGAGAGCATGGGCAGGATCATCTCCCACTCCTGGTAGACCACCGCTACGAGGAGCGGCACTCCTGTGGCGACGCTCATATACCGGAAGATGTTGCCGATATCGGGTGCGATGGTCGAGAACTGCTCGATCCTGTCCATCGGTATATCTTCTCCGGGTGCTCTTATCTATCTTCGCTCACACGATCGTTCGGGGTTCCGGGCGCCGTCGAGCGATGGAATCATCGCCGGCCGCATCCACACCCGCCGCTCCCGTCCGGCGTCTCCCGTCTCCCGCCATCCGTCCCCGGAGCGCTTTCGATGAAGATCCGCCGGTTGATGATTCGCCAGGCGAGGATGAGTTGGGCCATATCCCCGGCCGTCAGGTAGTCGCCGCCCTGGCTGAGATCGATGGGCTCCACCTGCGTCTGAATCTCAATGTTCCGCTCCAGTTTTCGTGCAACGGTGTCGTTCAACTCACCGTCGAACGTGAGCGCCCCCATCGCCTCTCCCCCGACGTCCTCGGTGGTGAACTCGACCATGAAGTCACGCTCTGAGAGCGAGAGGAGCCCGAAGAGGTCGATCGAGAGGTCGACGTCGCCGATGCTCTTCTCAAGCCTGCTCTGGCAGAGGGTGACGCGGTAGACGTTCCGCTCCTCGCTCACCTCCCTGCCGTACTTCGAGAAGGCGATCCGGATGACCGCATCCGCAAAGAGGCATTGCGGCGCGACATACTGCTCGTAGTCGGGTTTGCGCTCCTCCATCTCCCGGATGACCGCTTCGGGGGCGTATCCCCGCTTCTCTACGTCGCGCTTGATCTTCCAGGCGCGTTTGACCCCGGGGTCCGGGTCCACATAGAGTTTGAAGTCGATCAGGTCACGCAGTGTCCCCGTGACGAAGGGGTGCAGCCCCTCGAGGATCAGGATCTTCGTGGGGCTGAAGGGCACCGGGGGGTCGAACTGCCCGTTGTCGTGATTGTAGACCGGTTTTTCGATCGTCTTCCCTGCTTTGAGGGCGACAAGATGCTCTTCGAGCAGGTCGAACCGGTTCGCCTCGGGGACAAGCGGCGTGATCCCGAGAGCCTTGCGCTCCCGGCGGTCGTAGCGGTGGTAGTCGTCGATAGTGATCGTGGAGACGAGTTCTTCTCCAAAGATCTCCCGGATGGCCCGGGTGAAGGTCGTCTTACCGCTTCCGCTGTCTCCCGCTACGCCGATGATGAAGACGTAGGGCGACTCTGCGATGACTCTCTTGAAATCGGACGGGGACATAGGTCAGCTCAATAGATTGGTCGGTATCCCACACTGTTAAGATTTTGGTGCCGGATGAAGGGTTTTCAGGCAGGGAAAAAAAGGGAGGCCAGCCGAAGTTCATCCCTTCTACAGGTGCCTATGACGGGATGATCCGCGCTTCCTGGTGCTTTTTCAGGATATCGTCGGCGAGCCGATCGAGTGCCGCGAAGTCCGCCTCTCTCGGGTAGCCCTTGATGTAGACCGGTTCGATCAACTCCACCTTGAGCCGATCAAGCATACCTGCAAGGGTATCAACGGTCTTCCCGCCCCAGCCGTAGGACCCGATCACCGACGCATACCGGGTCTTCGGGCGCAGGAGGTTTGCGAGATAGGCGGCGTAGACCACCTGCGGGTGGGGACCGAAGATGAGCGTCGGGGTCCCGATCACGACTGTGGCCGCATCCACCAGGGCTTTTGCAAGTTCGCCGATATCCGTCTTCGTGAGGTTGAACGGATGGACCTGGACACCACGCTGTATCAGGGCGGTGGTGAAGTGGTCGACCATCGCCTGGGTGCTCCCGTGCATGGAGACGAAAGGCAGCACCACCACGTTCCTGACGTCGTCGCCTGTCCAGTCACGGTAGGCGTCCATGATGAACGCCGGCCTGTCGTAGACCGGGCCGTGGCTCGGGGCGATCACGGCGATCTCGCGGGGCTCCAGTTTCGCGAGGTGCGCCTTGATGCTTGACCGGAAGGGCATCATGATCTCGGCGTAGTAGCGTTTCGCGGACTCGTAGATCACCGCCTCGTCGGGGACGTAGAGGGTACTCGTCGCGTAGTGCGAGCCGAAGAGGTCGCAGGAGAAGAGGATCCGGTCTTCGGGGAGGTAGGTCAGCATCGTCTCCGGCCAGTGGACCCAGGGGGCGAAGATGAACTCGAGTGTCCGGTCCCCGAGGGCGAGCGTATCGCCGTCGCCGACGACGTGGACCTGGTCCCCGGGGATCTGCAGGAGGTCGACGAGGAAGTCACGGCACTTCTGGTTCGTCACCACCTTCGCCCCGGGGTATCGGCCGAGCATCGCCGGTATCGAGCCGGAATGGTCCTGTTCGGCATGGTTCGCGATGATGTAGTCGATCTTATCGACCCCGAGCCGGTCCAGGTTCGCCGTGAGGTCCGCAAACTTCGATGGGTCGACGGTATCGATCAACGCCGTCTTCTCGCTGCCCCGTATGAGGTAACTGTTGTAGGAGGTGCCGTCGGGGGTCGGGATCAGTTCGTCGAAGATCCGGCGGTCCCAGTCGATGGCCCCGACGGCGAAGACGCCCGGCACGATCTCACGTGGCGTCATGCTCTGCCTCCCCCGGGTATATTCCGACCATTATACGGTGTCTGTGGGTGGTTTCCTGACATCTTTCACACTCCGTAGGCTGCAACCGGCCATGGTTTTCCAGCGTGCCGGTCGGTGAACGTTTATCCGGCCCGAACGCTGATAACGGTTTCGTCTCCCTCACCCGGAGGGGAGGCTGGTCTGCCTCTCGCCCCGGTCTCCCTCCCTCCGGACGGTGTTCGCAAAGAGGTGGGCCTGCCGGGTCGGTTCCGGGAGCCGGTACCCATGGGCGGTCGCGAGGACCAGATCGACTGCGGCGACGAGGCCGATCCGGTGGCCCACGGAGACGTAGACCGGTTTCGTTCGCTCTTTCGTCCGGACGGCCATCCCTATCGTCTCGCCGTTCCGGAGCACCGGGCTCGTCGAACCCCTGGCGGGGCCGGGCTCCGTCACCGTGCCGACGAGGAGGCTCTTTGCAACCCCGACGGTGGGCCGGTCGAGCAGGATGCCCATGTGGCTTGCGATGCCGAGGCCGCGGGGATGGGCGATCCCCTGTCCGTCGAAGAGGATGACGTCCGGCTCGGACCGCAGTCTCCGGAACGCCTCAAGGAGGGCGGGACCTTCCCGGAAGGTGAGAAGTCCCGGTATGTAGGGAAACGACGTCTCGATAGAGGCAGAGACACGCTCGACGACGGCGAGGCCGGGATACCGGAGAGCAACGGCGACCGCATGGATCTCGTTTGAGCCTCTCGCGTAGGAGGCGTCGGCGCCGGCGAGGAGGGTGACCTCACCGATATCGCCGGAGAGGCTGATCCTCGTCCGGAGCGTCTCCTGGAGGCGAACGGCCTCCGCCGGGGCAAGGTTGAACGGGTGGGTCTCGTCGATCTCCATGATCACCGATACCCTGATCCTTACAGACTATTACTGCCTGTTGGTGGGTGTGGCCCGAACCGGTTGCCGGGGTTCGGGGGCATTTTTATATGTAGTGAGGTAGGGTACGGCTCGCGAGTCATCTCCGGGACGTGAGCGGTATGGCGCGATGGGTATGCAGCGTCTGCGATTACGAGTACAACGAGGAGGCAGGGGACCCTGACATCGGTATACCCCCGGGCACACTGTTTGAGGATCTCCCCGCTGATTGGCGGTGTCCCCGTTGCACCGTGGGAAAGGGAGCGTTTGTGCGGGCTGATGAAGAGGAAGAGGTGAAGACTGATGAAGAAGACGACCTTTGAAGGGGCTATAGCGACGGTGGCCGATGTAATGGTAGCAGAGCTTGAAGCATGGGGGGTCAACCTCTACTTCGGTATGCCCGGAGCGTCGGCGCTCCCGCTCGTGGACGCGGTCCGGAGGAACAGGAACGCCCGGTACATCGTCGTCCGGCACGAGCAGACCGCGGCCCTCGCGGCGTCCGCCTACAACAAGTTCACGGGAAAGATAGCGGTCTGCCTGACCATCGCCGGGCCGGGAGCGACGAACCTTGCCACCGGCCTATACGACGCAAAGGAGGACCATGCGAGCGTTCTCGCGCTCTCCGGGCAGGTGAAGACGCAGTACGCCGGCCCCGGCGGCATCCAGGAGATCGACCAGGACGCCTTCTTCCGGCCCATCACGGTCTTCAACAACACCGTCGCCGATCCGACGACAGCGGTCAAACTCCTCACCCGGGCGTTGCGCTACGCTATCATCGCCCGCGGCGTCGCCCAGCTCTCGCTCCCGAACGATATCCAGAGAGAACCGCTTGATGCAACTTACTGCGAGCGTGAGACCTGCCTCCCGGAGGTCGGGGTTGCGCCGACCAATGAGGCCATCGCGGCCGCGGCGGAGGCGATCGACGGCGCCGCACGACCGGTCATCCTTGCGGGATTCGGGGCCATGCGTGCGGCCGGTCCGGTCCTCGACCTCGCGGAGACGATCCAGGCGCCGATCGTCACCACCTTCCGGGCAAAGGGTATCCTCCCCGACGAGAACGAGTGGGTTGCCGGGCTCCATGGGCAGCTCGGGACGCCGCATGCCCTGACACTCGTCCTGAAATCGGACCTGGTGATCGCCTGCGGCGCAAGTTTCTCCGACCTCACCGGGGTCCCCCGGGAGAAACAGGCCGTCCATATCGATATCGACCCGCTTCAGCTCGGGAAGCACCCGCTCGCGGTCGGAGTCTGGGGCGACTGCGCCGTTGCCATACCCCGGATCCGGGAGCAGGTCCGGCCGCGGGATGACCCCGGGACCCGGCAGTGGCTTGCGGAGAAGAAGCAGGAATGGCGCGACCGGCTCGACCGGGAGGCCGACCCGGAGGCGGTCCCGCTCCGGCCACCCTACATCATGAAGGTCCTCTCAGAGACCCTGCCGGAGGATGCGGTCATATCGCTCGACGTCGGGGAGAACCAGTGGTGGTTCGGGCGGAACTTCCGGATGAAGCGGCAGCGGTTCGCGATGTCGGGCTACCTCGGGACGATGGGGTTCGGGCTGCCCGGGGCGATTGCGGCGAAACTGGCCTATCCGGAGAAGAACGTCGTCTGCATCACCGGGGACGGCGGATTTGGCATGGTCATGGCCGACTTCACCACGGCGGTAAAATACGACCTTCCCATCACGGTCCTCGTCTTGAACAACCACGACCTCGCCATGATCCGCGAAGAGCAGCGGGAAGCGGACTACCCCTCCTTCGGCACCGACCTCACGAACCCGGACTTTGCGGCGTATGCGGAGGCCTGCGGCGGCGTCGGGATACGGGTGAAAAAGCCGGAGGATCTCACCGGGGCTGTTCTCAAGGCGCTGGCGATGAATAAGCCCGCCCTCATCGATATCGAGACCGACCCTAAGCGCTTTGCGTGAGGAAAAAAAAGGGAAGGGGCCGGCTCATTCGCCGGAGAGGTAGTCGTAGAGGAACGCAGCGAGCAACGCACCGACGATGGGCCCGATGATGTAGATGGGGAAGAATGCCCAGAGGTTCGACCCGCCAAGCAGCCAGTCCCCGAGGTACGGCCCGAACGTACGGGCAGGGTTCAACGACGCGCCGGTCAGGTTCCCGATCGTCGTGATGATCCCCGCGACCGCGAGGCCCACCATAAGCCCGGCAAAGCCCGGTGTGGCCCGTTCGTCGACGGCGACGCCCATGATGACGAGCATCAGAAGGAACGTCCCGATGATCTCGATGACGATCGCCTGCAGGTAGCCGATGCCGGGGAAGGGCGTTGTTGCCCCGAGGCCCCCGATGGTGACGGCGTCCGGGCCGATGACCCAGGCTAAGAGCAGGCTTGCGGCCGCAGCGCCGATGAGTTGCACGACGATGTAGGCGACCGTATCGCGCCCGGAGAACCGCCGGGTCGCAAAGAGGGCTATCGTCACCGCCGGGTTGATGTGGCAGCCTGATATCCTTCCGAAAGCGTAGATCGCCCCTGCGATGGCGATACCGAAGGCAAGACCTATAGCGAGCCAGTCGCCGAGGCCCCCGAGCGCCCCGATCCCTATGTTGAAGGGGGTCGCCGGGGTGGTCCCCGCGGCGAGCATCAGCGTGACTACTGCGGCGCCGGTACCGAAGAAGACCAGGATGAATGTCCCGACGGCTTCGGCGATGCATCGTTTTCCAAGGGATGTGGTCATGATTACACCAGATTGGCATAGATTTTACGAGAAGCCGACCAAAAAAGGTCGGGGGCGTGTGCTTTACTTCTCCTTTCCATACAGGGCAGCATAGCACTCGGGACAGAGGATCCTCGGCAGTGGAGCCTTCACGCGCCTGCTGGGGAGCGGGTAGCCGCCCTCCCAGACATCGATATCCTTTCTGATGGCATGATCCATGCAGAGTCCCATCCCGCAGACGATGCAGACTGCCACTGCTTCGCTCTCCTTCCCCTCAAGGGCGCAGTAGTAGCACTTCATGGTTTAGACCGCCTCTTTCCACTGGCAGTACTGGTGCCGCATGTCGACCAGGCACGCCGAGGCACAGTTCTTGCAGGCCCGCACCGGGGCGGCTGCCGTCTCCTTCTCGAGAGCGATGATGTTCGTCATCATCGTCGCGGTCACCGGCTCGCTCGTCAGGAGGCACGGGTAATCCGAAAGCCGCATAAGGGCGGAGAACCGGACGGATATCGCACAGGCCGCGTAGACATACCACTGCGGGTTCATCAGCACCTCGTTCTTGTGGATGGGCGAGAGGTCGACGGGGTACTTGCCGACCATGGGAACCAGCGCCTCATCGGAGCCGTTGCGCATCCGCTCTGCCTTGTCGAGGAGTTTCCACCCGCGGTAGATCATGTCCATGAAGTCGCAGTTGTGGAGTTCTGCCGCCGCTCCCCGGGACGGGTAGATCTGGACGTAGTTGTGGAACCGCTTCGTGAGCAGGTCGACGATCATGGGGGCGTTGAACCCGTCGAGCTGGAGGAGATATTCGGTTGCGGCGGCAGACGACCCGGTCGCGACCGAGAGGACGTCCCAGTAACTCTTGTAAGAGTCGAGCGATCTCCGGAGCGAGGACTCCATCACGTCGGTGACCGCCTCGATCGTCGCCATGACGACGTCGTCCTTGCACATGTTGAAGGTCGTCTGCGCGATGTGGTGCGCGATGTCGCCGACGCTGTAGGCCGGGACGGTCAGGATGTTGCCGTAGTGGACACCGTCATCCATCGCCGCCTTGATCGTTCCTTCCATGCGGCGCCGGTACTCGCTCATGTACTTCCGCTGATCGAAGGAGGTCATCCCGGCCGTATCCATCAGTTCCGCCTGGGCTTCGACCGGTTCGCGGTAGATCTTCTGCATGGTCGCGATCTCTTTTGCCATCGCCTCGGTGGGGGTGGCTCCTGCCTCAAGGGCGTGGGCGAAGTGGTCTCCAAAGCCATAGGAGGTGTTCATGGCCCATGATTTGGCGGCGAGGATCGCTCGCTTGTGCTCGACCGGGATATCGGTCTTCTGCAGCACCTGGTTCACCACGTTGCTCGTGCTCCCCGGGATCAGCGCAAAGTCGACGACACAGGTCGGACCGTAGAACCCGCCGTAGTGCCGCACCGCCTCAAGGCCGATCAGAGCCTCCTCATCCGCGATCTTCTGGACGAAGGTATCGACGCTCTTCGCAAACGCCTCGTCCTGCTCCTTCAGGACTTCGAGCACCACGGGTGTCTGGTAGTGTTCGACGAACGGGTCGTCTTCGGGGCGGACGGTCGTAGTAAGGCCTTTCAAGACCTCGTAGTGCGAGACCACCGAGTCCTTGTGGAGGTCGATGACCGCCTGGCTCTGGTTCCCGATCGCCGTCATCTTCTTCGCCACGTCGACGTAGGGTTTCGTGTCCTCGATGACGAATTTCTGGCCGCGTTTCGCCTTTACCGTATCCACGTCCGCCCGCTGGGCGGCCATGGCCTCGTTTATCATCTTCTCGTAGAGTTCTCTCATATCAATCACCTCGTAGTATCGTTTAACGGCGATCCGGCAGGGACCACCGTGGTTAAAGGGCGGCACTGTGCGACGGGGGGAGATTGGTCCCCGGAAGAGCCCGGATGAACCGGGAGGACGAAAGGTCGATAATAGTCTGGGAGACTGAACGGTAATCAGAGATTGTGCGTGTCCGCTTTCGTCCCTGCACTCCCCATCCTGTCGTGAAAGCCCGGGAGTTCTTCGTCAATTGGCTTACTTGGTCGTTCTGCCATATAACAGTTGTGTCGTCTCCCGATGCCCCATTATAGGAAAGAGTGCGTCGCCTTCCGGGATTCAGCGTCATTCTGAGACCTCCCCGGGAGAGGCGGAGTATCGGGTGTATCAGAACCAGGCATCCAGTGTCTTCTGCGTCGCCTTCACCGAGACCCTGGCGAGTGAACTCCGGACCCGTTCTTCCGAGAAGTCGTAGCGCCCACAGAGCATCTCTATGACCCCGTCGACGTCAGGCGGCTTCCACTCGAGCGTGTAATCGTCGGTGACCGGCGGATCGAGGAAGAAGTCCCGGATGGGTCCGGGG
>JAQVVW010000040.1 GCA_028698765.1 Methanoculleus sp.
TCTCGCCGGGCGCAAATAAGACCATGATCCCCGCGGCAACGACGATCAGCGCAACAATAGCGACTATCAGGATATTCTTGACGGTCATTCCAGATACTCCTCTTTCTGCATTTTATTGCAGAAGAGGGTACTTAAACGCTCGTAAATCTTCCCGGCGATCTGTGGCGTTACGGGGGATTTAGCCGTCACCCTCGCCCGGCCCTCGATATCGACGCAAGCCAGGCGTGGTGTCCTTCGGGCTGGATGGCGTTCTCGAAGATCGCCGGCCTGATGTAATTGATGTGCCAACCGTCGCGGAAGGTCTCCCGTATCTCCCGCTCTCTGATCCTCCTCGGGAGCGGGTAGTCGCCGGGGTTTTGATCGCTGAAGCAGAGCATGAGATACTTCCCGCCGGGCGCAAGAACGGCAGCGAGGCTCGCTCTGAAGATCGGTCGGTCTTCGTCGGAGAGGACATGGAAGAAACCGGAGTCGATGACGGTGTCGAACTTCCTGTTGAGACTGGCGAGGTCCAGTGCGTTCCAGACGAGGAACTGCGCCCGGAGCCCCCGTGCCGCGGCCTTTTCTTCCGCCTTCCGGATCGCAAGAGAGGCGGTATCGACCCCGAGCACCTCGTGCCCTTCTTCGGTAAAATAGAGAACGTGATCCCCGGTTCCGCACCCCACGTCCAGGACGGAGCCGACAACCTCCCCCGCCGCGGCGAGGTCGACGAACGCCTTCTGCGGCCGGCCGATGTCCCAGGGCGGCGTGCTCTGGTAGACCGTATCGAAGATACTCATGCTCCTACTGGATCCGGAAGCGACTTAACCGGACCTGTGCCTCATTCCCCCTTCGCTGCTCCCGGAAATGCCGGGCACCGGATTCCCCGTCCGGGAGGGAGGTGCGTTGATAAAAGGCCTGAGAATTACCCAAATCCGAAATGGGGCGGAGAGAGGAGCGGTACGCGTGAAATAACTATAAATAGCACCGAGTAGCATGATATAGCGAGGATGAAAGTCGGTGAGGCACCTGAAATTTAACCTAAATAACCCCCCAATCATTGCCGAATCAAGATCGGAAGTCCTTTTAACCACGCATTCCGCCACCGGAGCTCCGCAGACCCTCGACCCGGCACCGTGCTACCCGACCGACAGGCCGTGAGCCTCAACGGATCTCCACAGCAAAGCCTTGCGAGGTCAACCATACCCATGATACCAGAAACCTCAGAGCATACCAACTGTACCTACGATGAGGACAGATCGCTCCTCACACTCCAGAGCATCGCTGCCAATGACTTCTGGACTGCCGGTGGCCGGAGGAGAAGGCTCCTCAGGGCGGATGCAGCGCAGCCGCCCGCCGGGGCCGAAGGCCCCCTCGTGGTTCGCGAACTCTTCCCCCACGAATTCCCGCACGTCGAAGAAGAGGTGTGGAGCCACTACCGCGACCGGAAGGTGCATCCGGGCAGCGACAGGGTCTTCGGAGCGCTGGCTGGAGAATACCTCGTCGGCACCGCCCGGTGCCGCAAACACCCGGACGGCTGCGAGGTGGACAGGGTCTACGTCCTCTCAGAATACCGGGGCCGGGGAATCGACCGGCAGCTGATGGATCTTCTCGTCCGCGAATGCGGCGACCGGGATCTCCTGTACCTGCATTCCCACACCAGGCTCATCGCCTTCTACGCGTCCTTCAGCTTCTCCCCCATCTCCGGGCGGGAACTCCCGCCGGCGATCCGTGAGCGGTTCATCTTCCATACCGGGGAGATGGAGGCGCTCGGGGTCACGCCCATGAGGCGGGAACCAGGCGCACAGGCCAGAGAAGTTCAGCGGATGTGATCGGAGTGATTCTCTCCCTCCTGGCTACCGGCTTCTCCCTGCTCCTTCTCGGCGCGATCCTCCCCCTCCTCATCCGGCGGGAGGATACGCCGGTCCGCACCGCCTCGCTCACCGCGACCCTTCTCGGGTCGGCCTTGCTCGCGGGAGCCGCACTCCCGGTGCTCCTCGATGCCACGACCGTCTCCGCGACGCTCTGGCAGATGCTCCCGGGGATCGAGTTCACCATCGTGCTCGACCGGCTCTCGGCCCTCTTCCTCCTCATCCTGGGCGTCGTCGGCATCGCCGATGCGGTATACTCCTTCGGCTACGTGGAGCACTGCAACCACCCGATCCGCAGAAACCTCCTCGTCTCCCTGATGAACCTCTTCATCCTCTCGATGGGGATGGTGATCCTCGCCGGAACCACGGTTCAGTTCCTCGTCTTCTGGGAGATGATGGCGATTGCATCGCTCTTCCTCGTCCTGTACGACGTTGAAGACGAAAGCGTCGGGCGGGCGGGCCTCTTCTACGCGGTGATGTCCCAGTTCTCCACGGTCTTCCTCTTCATCGGGTTTATCCTCCTCTATGGCGAGACGGGCACGTTCGCCCTCGTCCCGGCCGCGCCGCTCGCCTCCCCCGCGGCCATCACGGCGTTCCTCTGCCTCTTTATCGGCTTCTCGGTCAAGGCGGGCATCGTCCCGTTCCACAAGTGGCTCCCGTACGCCCACCCGGCCAGCCCCTCGAACATCTCCGCCCTGATGTCGGGCGTGATGCTGAAGGTCGCCGTGTACGGCCTTGTGCGCTCAGTCCTCGACATATTCACGCTCGATTTCGCCATAGGCGCCGTCATCCTCCTCTTCGGCACCGCAAGCGCAATCCTCGGGATCATCTACGCCTATAAAGAGACCGATATCAAGTGTCTCCTCGCCAACCACAGCATCGAGAACATCGGGATCATCTTCAGCGGGATCGGTCTTGCCGTGATCTTCACCGACCTCGGGATGCCGGCGCTCTCGACGCTCAGCCTCCTTGCAGCCCTCTTCCACTCCTTCAACCACGCCCTCTTCAAGAGCCTCCTCTTCATGACGGCAGGATCGGTCGTCGCCGCCACCCACACCCGGAACGTGGAGGAGATGGGCGGGCTCGTCCACCGGATGCCGCTCACCGCGGGCCTCTTCTGTATCGGGGCCGTCGCCATCGCCGCGTTCCCGCCGCTGAACGGGTTCGTCAGCGAACTGATGCTCTTTGAGTCGTTCTTCTTCGGCCTCCAGGCCGTCGACCCGCTCGCGAAAGTCCTCCTCATCTCCACCCTCTCGCTCCTCTCCCTGACGGGAGCCCTGACGGCGGCCTGTTTCGTCAAGGTCTTCGGGATCGCCTTCCTCGCCCATCCCCGGTCGGCCAGCGCCGCGGATGCAGAGGAACAGTGCAGGCCGATGCTCCTCGGCCCCGCGATCCTGGCCGGTCTCTGCGTCGTCGCGGGCGTCGGCTCGTTCCAGATCTTCCGAGCCCTCGGCTACGACCTCCCCCTGCCCGACATGCTCGTCGTCGGCACGCTGATGGCCGCCACCCTCGGCGCTGTCTTCCTCGCGGCGGCGAGGGGCGCCCCAAAGACCCGGGTCTCGGAGACCTGGGGCTGCGGCATCCTCTCCCAGAACAGCCGGATGGAGTATACGGAGACGGGGTACGCTGAACCCGTGGTCACCATATTCTCCTCGATATACAGAAAAGAGAAGAAGATCGAGAAGACCTGGCTCGACCCCGACCGGGCGATCGTGGCGGGAGCCCGGATCGAGATGTCGCTCATCAGGTTCTTCGAGGAGTACCTCTACCTCCCGATCGCCCGGGGAGCCCTCGCCGTCTCCTCGCAGGTCCAGAGGTTCCACGCAGGAACCCTGGACACCTACATGCTCTACACCTTCGTGATCATCGTCATCCTGGTGCTCGGGCTGGGGTGGTTCATATGAGCGTCTCCTTCGTCGTCTTCGCAGTCTTAAACATCGGGTTCGTCCTCCTGGTCTCGCCGCTCTTCATGAGCCTGATCAAGATCGTGAAGGCCCGGGCACAGGGGCGGCGCGGACCGCGCCTCCTGCAGACCTACTACAACCTCGCCAAACTCCTCCGGAAGGAGACGGTCTACTCGCCGGTCTCCTCGTGGGTGATGCGGGCCACCCCCTACGTCTGCCTGAGCATGGCCGTCGTCGCGGCGCTCTTCGTGCCCCTGGCCTACATCCCCGAACCGGTGGCCGGGTTCGGGAACGTCATCCTCTTCCTCTACCTGCTCGGACTGGCCCGGTTCTTCACGGCGCTCTCCGGCCTCGACGCCGGAAGCACCTTCGGGGGGATGAGTTCCTCGCGGGATATGAGCCTTGCAGCCGTCATCGAACCGACCTCCATCGTCGTCATGGCGGCGCTCGCCGTCGTGGCCCGGTCGTTGAACTTCCTGGAGATCGCGCGTGACTCCGCGGGAATGCTCTTCCCGGCGTCCGCGACGATGATCCTCATCGGCATCTCGCTCTTCATCATCCTGATCGTCGAGACCGGCCGGATCCCGGTCGACAACCCCGAGACCCACCTCGAACTGACGATGGTGCACGAAGGCATGGTCCTCGAACAGTCGGGAAGAAACCTGGCGATGATGGAGTACGCCGGCGCCATCAAGCAGACGCTCCTCATCGCCATCCTGGTCTCGGTGCTGATGCCCTTCGGGCTCGTGACCGAACTCTCGGTGCCGGGCATCCTCTTTGCCATGGCTCTCTTCGTGATGAAAGGATCGCTCGTCTCGGTGATCGTCGGCCTCTTCGAGTCGTCGATGGCGAAGATGCGGTTCTTCTCCCTCCCGAACCTCTTCATCATCGCCTACTTCTTCTCGGTACTCACGGTCTTCATCGAGGTGTTTGCATGATCGAAGCCCCCTTCATCGACGGCATCGTCCGGTTCATCTTCGTCGCGATCGTCATCACGGCCGTCTTCCTGCTCTCGGCCCGGTCGCTCCCCTTCCTGCTCCACACCTACCGGCTGCAGTCGCTCCTGCTCGCAGCACTCGCGGTGGCCATCTTCTTCGCGAAAGGCAACACGGTTCTCCTCTGGATAGCCGCCCTCACGGTCGCGAGCAAGGTGCTCGTCATCCCCTACTTCATCGGGGAGATCCAGGAGCGGATCAGCATCCGCCGCGACCTCGGGTTCCGTTACCTGGCGCCTACAAGCTCGATAATGGTCTCTATCGCGCTGATCGTCGGCGTCTACCTCTCGCTTGGAAACATCCTCTCACCAGTTCACGCAGATGCCGAACCGATATTCTTCTTCGGCGCGGTCATCGGCATATCGCTGATGCTGATGGGGATGCTCGTCCTCTTCTCGAGGACGAAGGCGATCACCAAGGTGCTCGGCTACCTCTCGATGGAGAACGGCGTCCTCATCTTCGGCATCTGCGTCACCGAACTCCCGTTCATCATGGACGTCATGATCATGATCGACCTCATCATCCTGGTACTCCTGACAACAATCCTCACGGTCGGCATCGATTCGACCATTGAAGCATACGAAGAGAAGATCCGGCAGTATTCGCTCTGGAACTCGCTCTGGAAGGCGCGGGAGGATGCTCCATGATTCTCCTTGCCTACCTCGCTATAGCGCTCGCCGCGATCGTCGGGTTCGTGCTGATACCGTCCCGCCGCGTCCTGCACATCCTCGCCACCGCCGAGAGCGCCGCGGCCCTCGCCGTGACGGGCGTCATCGCCATGACCGTGCCCCTGCCCGCGGCCGAGCTCGGTCCGGGGACCGGGATCTTCTTTGCAGACCATCTCGGGGTATTCCTCGCCGCCGTCTCCGGCATAATCTTCCTCTTCGCAACCCTCTACGCGGGGGGATACACCGAGCGGCTGATGGAGACGGGTGAACTCAACCCGAACAACCTCAGGCTCTTCTACAGCGGCCTTGCGCTCCTCCAGGTCCTCGTCACCCTGGCGTTCTTTGCGAACAACCTCGGGGTCTTCTGGATCCTCGCCGAGCTGACGACAGTCTTCTCTGCCCTCCTTGTGGCGATCCTGGCTGCACGGGAGAACATCGACGCCGCACTGAAGTACATCTTCATCGCCTCCGCCGCGATGCTTTTTGCGTTTGCCGGCATCATATTCCTCTTCGAGGCGGCAGCGAGCACCCTCGGCGAAGGGACGCTTGCCTGGACGACGCTGATGCAGCACGCCTCCTCCCTGCCGCCGACCCTGCTCGTTGCCGCGTTTGTCTTCCTCTTCATCGGGTTCGCCGCGAAATCGGGCATCTTCCCGTTCCATACCTGGCTCCCCGAGGCCCACTCCAAGGCACCGTCGGCCGTGAGCGCCATCCTCTCGGGCGCTCTCTTGAACGTCGGGATCTACGGGATCATCAGGGCCTTCGCTCTCGTCCACCAGACGGCGTTCGCGGAGAAGATATCGCTGCTCCTCATCGCGGCGGGTCTCCTCTCGGTCGGCATAGCGGCGTTTGCGATGCTCTACCAGGCGAACCTCAAGAAACTCATCGCGTTTTCGAGCATCGAGAACATGGGTCTCCTCCTCATCGGGATCGGTGTCGCATCGCCCCTCGCGATCTTCTGGGTGGTCGTCCACATGCTCGCGCACTCGCTCACGAAGGCGTCGCTCTTCCTCTCGGCGGGTGTCCTGCACCGGCAGTACCGGAGCCGCGACCCGGGGGCGGACGACCGGATCGTCGATGTCTTCGACCTGCAGCCCTCGGCGGCCTGGGGCGTGATCATCGGCACCCTTGCCATCGCCGGGGTGCCGCCATTCCCCATCTTCTTCACCAAGTTCTTCCTGCTCGTCCAGGTGGCGACCGTCTCCCCCTGGCTCCTCCTGGCGACGCTACTGTTGATCATGGTCGCGATCGCAGGGATGGCGCGGTTCCTGATCCGCGAGTTCTCGGCCAGGTCGGGGCCGGGCGCCCCGAGACCGAGCAGGTACGCCGCTCCGTTCGGGATGCGCCTCTCGTTTGTCCTGCTCATCGTCATAATCACGGTCCAGGGCCTCTGGTTCCCGGTCGAGGAGGTCGCGGTGATAACAGCAATCGTCGCCGAACTCGGGTTTGGAGGTGTCTGACGTGACGGCGGGAGAGATGCTCGCCGAGGCCGGGGCGCTCGCCCCCGGCGCCGTCACGGTGGAAGTCCGGCCGGGGGAGGTCCTGGTCCGGGTCGCGCCCGGCGATATCGTTGCGTCCTGCCGCTCTGCCGCGGAGCGGGGCTTCGAACTCGTCGACCTCACCTGCGTCGAGGGGTTCGACCGGGAGGGAGAGGCGAGCCTCCTCTACGGCATGGAGAAGGCGGGCATCCGGGGGACCCTCACGCTCTCGTGCACGCCTGACGGTGGATCGGCCCCGTCCGTGGACTCCGTCTTCTCGTCGGCGTCGTGGTATGAGCGAAAGATCCGGGATCTCTTTGGGATCGATTTCCCCGACGCGTTCGACCGGCGAAGGCTCGTCCTCCACGAGTGCTACCCGGAGGGGTTCCACCCGATGAAGAAATCAGTCCAAAACAGGCCGTTCTCGCCGGTGACCGCCATCCCGCCGGAAGAGGAGTACCAATTCATGCCGGTCGAGGGGAAGGGCGTCTACCAGATCCCGGTCGGGCCGGTGCATGCCGGGGTCATCGAGCCGGGCCACTTCCGGTTCAGCGCGGTCGGGGAGACCGTCGTGAACCTCGAGGTGCGGATGTTCTACAAGCACCGGGGGATCGAGAAACTCGCCGAGGGGAAGAGACCGGAGGAGTGCGTCGCCGTCGCGGAAGCGGTCAGCCGCGACGAGAGCGTCGCGAACGCCCTCGGGTTCTCGCTTGCGGTCGAACGGATCGCGGGTGTCGCCGTCCCCGGGCGTGCGGAGTACCTCAGGACGATCTACGCCGAACTCGAACGGATCCATTCTCATCTCGGGAGCATGGCCGGGATGCTCGTGGACGTCGCCTACCCCGTAGGGGCGAGCCGGTTCACGGTGCTCCGCGAAGAGATCTTCCGCCTCAACCGCGACCTGACCGGGTCGCGGTTCATGCGGGGCGCCGTCAGGATCGGCGGGGTGGGCGCGGACCCATCGGACGACCGGCTCCGGGCTCTCTCCTACTTCCTGCCCGGCGCAGGGGAGCGGTTCCGGGAGTCGCTCCGGGTCGTCCTCGCCTCGCCGACGGCCATCGACCGGTTTGCGACGACGGGGGTCATCGAGCCGCGGTTCGTCCGCCCGCTCCACCTCACCGGCCCAGCCGCCCGGGCGTCGGGCTCGATCCGCGACGTCCGCCGCGACCACCCCTACGGGGCCTACGCCGATCTCGCCATACCGGTGCGGATGCTCACGGGCGGGGATGTTCTCGCCCGGTTCAGCCTCCGGGCGTCCGAGGTGATGGACTCGCTCGCGACGATCCGATCGTGCCTCGAACGCCTGCCGGACGGCCCGGTGATGGCGGATGTGGGCGGCGTGCCGGACGGGTATGCCCGGGCGATGGTCGAGTCCCCCCGCGGCCAGAACGTCCACCTTGTCCGGGTGAGGGAGGGCGTGATCGACCGCTACTCGGTCAGGACCGCGTCCTTCTGCAACTGGCAGGCGATCCAGCACGCGGTGATGGGCAACATCGTGGCGGACTTCCCGGTGATCAACAAGAGCCTCGACCTCTCCTACGCGGGGACGGATCTCTGAGGTGATGAGGATGTTACCGATACTGAAGAATATCATATCCAGAAGGCCGACCGAGGAGATCTCCCTCTGCGATCCGGAGGTCGAAGCGGTCGGGAGGGAACTGAAG
>JAQVVW010000041.1 GCA_028698765.1 Methanoculleus sp.
GTCGAGGACGTCCTCCGGGAGGCGCTCGGGATAGAGCTCCAAGGCCCGGTTCTGCCGTATGCGGGGAAGACCCGGTGCGTGCCCGCGCACGAGTTCTAACCCTCACGTTTTTTTGTCGGTGCCCCTCACCGTTCGGCGCGCCCTCAATTCAGAGGCTCTAGCCCCCTCTTTTTAGCCCAAAAACAATCCGGGGAGTCCGACGTGTAGGCGATTGTCACAGAAATCGTTTATAGAAGAACGTTGACCTCTCCCGCGTGGGCGCCGCAACCTGTCTCCGGAGGTCGCCCGTCACCTTGAGGAAACCCCATGAATCAAACCCATATAGGGGCCATCGCCCTCACGTTCTGCATCGCATTCTTCGCCGGTGCTCTCTCCACGGCTGTGCTCGTCCATAACCCCGAACCCCCCGCCCCCACTCTCCAGCAGAACATCTACGGCCTCCCGCTCTCGGAGATGTGGGCGATCGTCCAAGACCGGACCGGTGTCGAGAACTCAACGGCGGTCCTCGGGGATTTCTGGCTTGTCATCGACGGGGACGGGGCGGTCGAACAGTTAAGTTTCGAGTTCTACGGAGACGATACAGGTCTCCGCCGCTGGTATCGGGTTGCGGCGAGTTCGACGGGGAGAGTGACCTGGGACTCCCTGGAGGTCGACAGAGTACCTCCCGGAGAGCATCCGCTCACTCTTTTCATGGAGATTGAGCGGATTCCCTACCGGGAGCTGGCCGGTGAGAACGGGGGGCTGGTCGTCGTCGGTTCGCAATCAGGAGGCTTGACGTATGACGCCGGCTATGGAGACCTCTACGCTCTTCACCGGGGCGAAATCACCCCCTTGAAGCATGTGGTGTTCAACACGACAGAATCCTGGTACAGTATCGACGTCTCGCACGCGGCAAGGGTTGGCTCCGCCGATGCCCCGGGGGGATCTGCTCCCGGGCTGGTAGGTACCTATTACTGCACAATCTTTACGCTCCGCGATCTCGCCAAGGCCGAGAGGGTGTACTACCCGGACGGGGAACCTTTCCGGCCGCCACCCGGTTCGCCCCCGGCAGGTACCGATGAATGGCCCGGATTGGGGCCGTCTCTTGATGCCGGACGGGCCGCTCCGGAGACAGGGTGGTCGTATGGAGCCTGACAGGAAGCGCCTGATTGTTGTCGGAACTCTCGCGTTCATCGGCATCGTCCTCCTCGTCGCGGCGGTCGTGTTCGGAGTTACGACCTTCGTCGCCCTGATCACGGGAATCGACGGTCTTCCGAAGGCGTTGACCGTGGAGGTGGTCGGGGATGAGGATCTGCAGAACGCATCCGTCATCCACCTGACCGACCGGGACCTGAAGCAGCATCCGGTGCTTGCCACCGCGATCCGGGAGGCCGGCAGCGAATCAAACGTGGTGAAATCCGCGTCGGTCCCGATGACGGGGGCCGAATGCCTCGTGCTCACCGAGTCGTTTGGTGTGTATACGGCGAATGCGCCGATCCTCGAGTACGACGGGGTGTACTATGCCACTCGCGTTCTGATCCATTAGGCTGCTTGAAGAGGTGCAGAATGGAAGAAGGTAAGAAACCCGGCAACCGGCTTAGAACGGCGGGGTTCGTCGTTGCCTGCGGTCTCGCTGGGATCGTTGCGGTCGTGCTCGGCCTCATGCTCGCCGACGCCCTCCTCATCTATGCGATGGAGGGCTCGGGCGGGCAGCCGATGCTCTATGTCATGGAGAGGACGGAGCCGGGAGAGAACGTGATCGTTCCCCTGACCGAGAAGGACTTTGCCGACCACCCGGGGCTTGATGCGGTCATCCGGGGCGAGGAACGAAATCCGTCAGGATGGGAGTGGGGTATGAGCGACCGGCGCTTCATCGGGGGAACCAACGTCTCCTACGCGGAGAGCAAGGTGCTCCAGGACACCTACGGCCCCGACCGGGAGACGTGGGTCTACCCGCACCTGGAGTACGAAGGGGCGTACTACCTGGTGGTGACGACGTGGCCGTGAAGGGGGGTTTTAGCCGGATGGCGGGTGCGCTCTGGAAGGCCGCAGAGGGTACGTTGAAATGATGCAGAGTTCGTACCGGCTGAAACTCCCTACTACGAATTAGCGGTGGTTGAATGAAAACCAAATGCTCCCTGTTTATTGTTCTCATGATCCTGCTGGCGTCCTGCGGTTGTGTCGATACCCGGGAAGTCGTCGGGGATGACGGCATGCAGAACGGCACCACGGAAGGACCGCCGATAAACGACTCTTTTACACCCACCTCTGGGGCTACCGGAGGCACGGAGATGCCTGTCGACCTCTCGCAGCTCGAGATCAGAGGCGGGCCGGACTTCAGCCCGAATGTCACGTTAATCTCCTCGATTCTCCGGAATGATACGCGTACCGGGCTCCTGATCGAGAATGGGTGGAACATCACATCGATCACCGAAAAAAACGATGAAAATGACCGCGCCGGGGGCTCAGCCGCAGTGGAGTTCCAAAAGGACGGGCTGTCGTTCTACATCGGAGTCGATGAACAGGAGGGGCGTACCGCCGGGGGCTACTGCGATGTCGAGATCTGGATTGCAGAGCCCGTTTCAGGTCCTCGTCCCGAGGGTTATCATCAGGCTAAGGATAAGCTGGAGGGATGGTGGCACGTCTTCGATGACCGGAACGAGAAGATCGTTATGATCTATAACAGCACGACGCTCTTCTACCTCTCTCCATCGTACTCGATCATCGATACGGAGGGGATACTTGACTGATCTCACGTTGAGGTGCCGACCCTCGCAGGCAACGTTGTGGGAGTACATGAACGGAACCGTGTGGTGCGTTGAAACGCCGCGGGATCTGGGTTGCACACCGGCAGTCAGAGAGGCCGAAAGATGAGGAATACTCTGCTCATCGTTCTTTTGCTGTTTGTCTCGGTCTGTATCACGGGTTGCTGCACCGACGGAGCGGCCGGTCTTGCAGCCCCTCCCGGCGGCACGCAGGAGGCATTGACGGAACAACGCCCCGACATCAACGTATCAGAGATCCCTGTAGCAGCCCCGGAACAGATCAGGACGAACGGCTCATACATCGCGGGGATTGCGCTCGGCGACGAGCGGGCACGCGCTCTCATCCGGCACGGCGGCAAACCCGAATCGGTTACCGTGCTCTTCCACTCGTGCCCGCAAAGCGACCCATACTGCAACCGGAACCCGAGCCTCGTCATCCGCTACGGGGAGATCCGGTTTGCCGTCACCGTCGACGAGACGGCCGGGACGGTGCTCGGGGGCTCTGCACTCGTGCCGAACACGCCCTCCCCTGCATATTACAAGACCCGCGACATCTCGACCGGAACCGATACCGTCTACCTGGGGGACACCTCGATCATGACCTACAACGGGACGTCGCTCCTGTACCTGAACGATTCGTACGGTCGTTCTTCCGGGCCGGCAGAATCTTCCCCCGACCTTGACGGGATCGTGGCGCGGTACCGGGCGGCCCACCCGTCCGGGGATACCGGCACTGGCTCAACCCACGAACCCTGCGAGGCTTACTCGAAGACCGGGGAGTTCATCGAGGCCGTCGGCGGGCTCTTCGACCTCGTCCGGGAGGATCCCGCCGCCGGCCGGCTCCTCTCCGACGGAGGCGAGATCGCGGGCGTCGTTGTCGTCTGCCCGCCGTCCGCCGCGTCCGAACCGGGGGGCCCGGGATGCTACCCTGCGGTCCGCGTCAGGTACAGGGAGATGACGATCGACTACCTCGTCAACATCGACTGCATGTGCATCGAGAGGACCACCGTCGAGGTTCCGTCTGGATATCTCTCCCGTACGGTCGATAATGTGACCTATATCATTCACGACGGCGACGTGGTGCTCGCTCTCTGAGGACGGGCGCGCCCCCGGGTTCCGGCCATCGACGGCTTTTTTTGGGTTCAAAATCGATCAGGAAGGCCAGACGTGTAGACGATCGTGACAGAAATCGTTTATAGGAGAACGTTGACCTCTCCCGCATGGGTACTGATATCCCGGGGTGCGGGTCCGGTCGTGCGACACGCACCAAAGCCTGGCTGGCACCCCGGCGGATGGGGAATGGACGAAGATGCAGGTGTTCTTGAGGTGAGTCGATGACGCCGTCGAGTCATGAGAAGGGCACCCGGCTGAAGCGATACCTCATCGCGGTCGTGGTCGCTGGCCTCCTCCTGCTCGGCTGCTGCGTTGCTGTCACCACCTACATCGCCGCGACCATCCCGCCCGACGAACTCCTGCTCTACGAAGTCACGGAGGAGACGGCCCGGGAAGGTATTGCCATTCCCCTCGATGAGGAGATGTTCCGGAACCTGCCCGTTCTGGACGCGCTCCTCCGGGGTGAGGGGCATGAGGACGAAGGGGGCCCGTATATGCCCGGGGACATCCGGCTGGTGGGGAGCGTTGAGTACCCGGAGAAGATCCACCAGGAGACGATCGATGCCTACATCTTCGATAGCGAGACCGGCAAGCGGAAATATTTCGAGTACGAGGGCCGGTACTACCGGATCGGGACGATTTACCGGGACTAAACCGTGAGGGATTGAGAATGAACGGAACGACCAGAACGTTAACCCTCTTCCTCGCGCTGCTGCTCGCGGCTGTCCCGGCGGCAGGCGCAGATCTCGGTCCCAATCAACACCTGATCCCGGAACTGAAGGTGAACGAGTCGATCGAGACGATCGCCATCTCCGGCGAGTTGAACCTTCAGCCGGAGTGGGACGGGAGTGTGACCACCGGGATACCGTTCGGTTCGATCATGGTTCATACTGCCGACGCAAGAACACTGATCTTCGATAGCGACGGGAACCAACTGCTCTCCATCAGCGACGAACGCTCCGCGAAAGTCCCCACCCCTGCGGGTGTCGAGAAGCCCTGCACCTGGGTGCACCAGCTCCCGAACGACTCCCGGGTCTATCATCACGACAACGCGACCTTCATCTTCGGCAAGGCCGGGGAACTCATCCTCACCGTCATCAACGAGCATCCGCCGCCCGTCGAAGATCCGATCACCATCAACATCACCTCCCCGTGTGAGGGCGAGACCGTCTGGATCGATGTCGTTCCGCCGCACGTCGCCGTCGTCGGGGAGGTGCATGCCCCTGCAGGTCTGCACAACGTGGTTGTGCGGAGCGGAACCGGAGAGGTCTCGTGCGGAAACCAGCCAGAGTTTGCCTGCTCAGTGCCGGTCTCCACGGGGGAGAACACGATCACCGTCGTGGCGGGCACCCATGGACGCCGGGTCGAGAAGACCGTGAACCTGACCGTCCGTATTGGTCTCCCTCCGCCGCCGGCGATCGCCGTCTCGGGCAGGGTGACGGACGCCGGCGGCAACCCGGTCCCCGGTGCATCGGTGCGGTTCGAATCGGTGTTTACGCTCGACGACGAACCCATTGCGGCAACGAACGTGACGGGAGAAGATGGCCGCTATCTGGTAGACACGCCCGGCTACCGGCAGACCGTCACGGTCGAGAAGGAGGGCTACGCCACTCTCCGGGAGGAGTTCATCTTTGAGAACCTGACGAACGATCTCGACCTGGAACTGGAGCCCCTGCCCCGGACGGCCCCGGGTTTTGGTCCCGCGGTCGGTATACTTGGCCTCCTCGGAGCACGGTGGCTCCTCCGGAACACGAAGAGGCGGTGAAACGATCCGGCAGCATGCCGGTGTGTCCTGAGAATAAGTTGTGTTCCACTGGGGATTCAGGCCCGGCGTCGGGCTAAATTCATGTGTGCAGGGGTCTAATGGTAGAGACCGCACGGTTTGCAATCTCCCCTTTAGTTTTCCGGGAGAAGGAGAGGCCATGAGTTATTCTGAACCGCCCACAGACACCATCCGTGGAATAAGGACGTATGGGACGGAGCGATTGCTGTTGAAAATTGCAATGCCCGACGATGTCGCTGCGATCGTCTCGTACCTTATCCGGAACCGCGATTTTCTCGTAGAGACGGAACCGTCCCGGGACGAGCGATACTATTCGTTTGAGTATCAGGCAGGCGAGATCCTGCACGAGCGAAGGATGATGGAAAATGGGCAATTACTCAAGTTCTGGATCGTGAAGAAGGAGGACCCTACCCGGATGATCGGCACCGTCAGCTTCAACACCATCATCAGAGGTCCGTTCCAGTCCTGCTTCCTCGGGTATCGTCTGGACTATGCCGAGGTACGCCGGGGATACATGACCGAGGCGTTGAGGGAGGCGATACGGGTCTTGTTCGGGGAGTGCCGCCTGCATAGAGTTGAAGCAAATATCCTCCCCGGCAACGGCCCATCTCTGCGGGTTGTAGAGAAACTCGGATTTCACTATGAGGGCCTCGCACACCGGTACCTTCTGGTGAACGGAAAGTGGGAGGACCATATCCGGATGGTGCTGTTAAACGACAGGTGGGCCGGAGACAGATGAGGTTCCGTTTGCCCGTCCCCGGCGGCATGGTTCGTCCTGTCGCCCCCTAAACTCTCCTCGCGATCGTCTCGATCGCCTCGATCAACGTCTGCTGCTGCGGTTTGATGATCGCGACCGGACAGTCGACGATCTTCTCCACGATCGACGCGAGGATCGGGGCGCAGACGATCCCGAGCGCCCCCTCCTTCTCCGCCCGTGCCGCGGCGGCGATGCACTCCTCGAGGGTGTTCGCCGGGTAGCCCCGGATGTGGTATTGCTTCTCGCCGATGGCGAGGTTGCGGTTGTCGATCTCATCGAGCAGGAACCGGGCCGCGATCACCGCGATGAAACTCTTCTCCCGGGGCTCGAGGACGTTGACGATCCGCCGGACGGTCGAGAGGCGCGGATCCGCCCTGCCCGACGTTAGTTTGTAGAGGGTTGCGGGCGGGATCCCGGCCCGTTCCGCGAGGTCGCGGATGCTCATATCCTGCCGGGCGAGTTCCTCCATGAGCGCGTCGGCAAACTCGGTCTCGAAGATCCTTCTCGAAAGCATTGCTCTACTATAGTATCATATTAAAGATAAGATTTTCCTATTATGGTTAGATATTCCCTGGCATACGGCAAATCTTATCATGACCTGCGACGACTTCCCTTTATGAACCCCCCACCCATCCGGGAGATCACGATCCTCCCCGGCCGAAGCCGGAGCGGCGATCCGGAGCGGTTCGCGGCGATCAGCATCCGCCCGGGCGACACGATATCCATCGTCGGCCCCACCGGCTCCGGGAAGAGCGCCCTCATCAACGACATCGAGGTCTTCGCCCGAAATGACACCGCGACGGGCCGGACGATCCTCGTCAACGGCGCCTACCCGCCGGAAGAGTTCGTCCGCGACCCGGCGCACAAACCCGTCGCCCTGATCACCCAGAACACCCGGTGCCTCGCCGACCTCACGGTCGCGGAGTTTCTTACGATGCATGTCCGGTCCAGGAAGATAGGGGACGACGATATTGTCGACCGGACGATCGACCTCGCCAACGAGTTCACGGGCGAGAAGATCCTCCCCGGCGCCCGAATGACCGCGCTCTCCGGCGGGCAGACGCGGTCGCTCCTCGTGGCCGACGCGGTCCTTGTCGCGGCTGCCCCTGTCCTCCTCCTCGACGAGGTGGAGAATGCCGGGATCTTCAAAGAGCGGGTGATTGAGGTTCTCCGGATCGAGGGAAAGGCGGTCATCTTTGTCACGCACGATCCCCTGATCTCCCTCCTCTCCGCCCGGCGGATCGTCATGCGGAACGGGGCGGTCGACCGGGTCATCGAACCCGATGGTCGAGAGAACGATGCCCTCCGGGAGGCCCGCCGTCTCGACGGTATCCTCCGCAGGATGCGGGAGCACATCCGGGCGGGCGACCTGATCACGGGACCGGTCGGGGCATGAGGCTCGCCGTCGTCGCCGGGCCGCCGTCTGCCGGGAAGACCGCCGTCGTGAGACAGACCGTCCGCTCCCTTTTGGACCGGTACCGGATCGCCTACCTCAAGATCGACGTCGTCCGGGCGTTCGAGGACGAGGAACTCGCGGCCGAGTTCGGCATCCCGGCGCGGAAGGTCTACTCGGGCGACCTCTGCCCGGACCACGCCGGGGTCATGGTGATGCGGGATGCCGTCGCCTGGGCCGAGGAGGAGGGTGCCGACCTCCTCCTCATCGAGAGCGCCGGGCTCTGCCTCCGCTGCTCCCCCTACACGACGCAGGGGCTCGGGGTCGCCGTCCTCTCTGCAATCTCGGGCACGAACACGCCCCTGAAGATGGCCGCGATGCTCGCGCTCGCCGACATCGCGGTCGTGACCCGGATCGACCTCGTCTCCCAGGCCGAGAAAGAGGTCTTCCGGGAACGGATCCGGGAGGCGAGCCCGGACCTCGATATCGTGGAGACGAACGCCGTCCAGGGGACCGGGATGCGCTATCTCCTCCGGGCCATCGAGGACTGCCCGGCGATAACCGACCCGGACGCCATCGTGCTCCGGGGTGTGCCGCCGCTCGGGGTCTGCACCATCTGCATCGGGAAGACGGAGATCGGGTGGCAACACCACTTCGGTGTCATCCGGAAACTCGAGGGAGCCGACTACCTCTACCGGGGGGACTGACCCGTGACGTG
>JAQVVW010000042.1 GCA_028698765.1 Methanoculleus sp.
ACGCTGTTCTTCTCCCCGGCGGTGTTCTCGAGGAGGAGCATCACGTCGCCATCCCCGGCATCCGCAAACGCCCGGTTGATGGCGGCAACGACCCGCTCCTGCCCCGCCGCCGTCCCGGCGCCGCGGTGGTGTCCGAGGTGGGTCACGAGGTAGGGGACACCGAGAAGGGCGCACCGCTGGAGTTCCCCGGCGAGCGCCGCGACCGATTTCTCGTAGATCTCGGCATCGGGCGAGGCCGGGTTCGGGAGGTAGGGCATGTGGTCGACGACCGGCCCGATGCCTGACGAACGCACCGCCGCCCTGAACGCCCCGGCTACATCGGGGTCGAGGTCCTTTGCCTTCCAGCCGCGGGGGTTCCTTGAGAAGATCTGAAACGTGTCGCAGCCTGCGTCACAGGCCCGCCCGACCGCAAGGTCGATCGAGCCCGCGATGGAGACGTGGCATCCCACCAGCACCATGACGTATCCTTCGACGGGAAGCGGTTTAGGCCTTCCCCCGCCCGACCTCGCGGAGCACCGCCGCCCCGAACTCCCGGGTGCCGGCGGCCCCGCCGAGATCGGGTGTCCGGATGCCCGCACCAAGCACCCGCCCGACGGCCTCCTCGACGACCGCCGCGGATTCGGGATCGCCGATGTGAGAGAGGAGCATCGCTCCGCTCCGGATGGCCGCGACGGGGTTTGCAACGTTTTTCCCCGCGATGTCGGGGGCGCTCCCGTGCACCGGCTCGAAGAGGGCGGCACGCTCCCCGATGTTCGCGCTCGGGAGCATCCCGAGCCCCCCCACCAGGTAGGCGGCGGCGTCGGAGAGGATGTCGCCGAAGATGTTGGTCGTCACGATCACGTCGTAGCGGTCGGGGTGCATCAGGAGGTCGAGACAGAGCGCGTCGATGTAACTCGTCCGGCAGGAAACCCCCGCCCGGGCGGCTTCCTCCATGCAGATATCGACGAAGAGGCAGTCCGACTTTAACACGTTCGCCTTGTTCCCCACGGTGAGGTGGCGGCGGGACTTCGCGAGGGTGCAGGCGTAGCGGGCGATCCGCTCGCTCCCCCGCCGGGAGACGACCCGGACGGTGCAGGCCCGATCCGGCTCCGTCCACTCGATGCCGGAGTAGAGCCCTTCGGTGTTCTCCCGCACGATGACGACGTCGACCCCCTCGCCCCGGATCGGGCGGACGTTCGCATAGAGGTCGAGAGCGTGGCGGATCTGCAGCATAACGCTCCGGTAGCCGGGGTCGGGCGGTGTCGTGACGGCGCCAAAGAGGATCGCGTCTGCCGACCCGAGATCGGCGATCGTCTCCTCGGTGCAGGCGCACCCGGTCCGCTCCCACCGGCCGTATCCCACCTCGACGTCGAAGAACTCGATATCGGGGCGCACGGCCGCGAGGATATCGCGGGCGACCGGGACGACCTCGCGCCCGATGCCGTCGCCCTCAACGACCGCTACCTTCACCATGCTCCCTCCTCCACGCGGTTGCGACCTCTCTTGCCGCCGTCGCAATCTCCCACGACGACGCTCCCCAGTGAACCACCGCACCGAAGAGGCCGTTTCGGGACCCGATCCCGGCCCGCTCGCTCCTGCAGCACCGTGCGATGAACGGTTCGGCCGCCACCGACTCGAGCGGGCAGATGTTCTCCACGACGACCTCTTCACCGTAGCATTCCCGTAACAGTTCCTTTGCCGTCAGGCACCCCGCCACGCGGTCGCCGGGCCGGAGCGGGTCGGCATCGACGGTGCGGGGGAACCCGGCCGCCCGGCAGGGGTAGACGTCGGCTTTCATATCGCGGATGTCCCGGACATGGTGCTCGAAGACGACCTCGAGGTCGCCGAAGAGCCCGGTTCTCTCGAGGTCGCCGAGCGTGGACGAGAGGTGTGGGCGGGGAGGGGTGATGTCGTAGACGTGGATGCGGAGGAAGGCCGAGAGGTCCGGGTCGAGGACGAACGTGGTCTGTTCGCCGTGGCCGCAGAAGACGGTGCATCGGTACCCGGACCGCATCGCCTCCTTTACCAGGAATGTTCGATCCTGAACGTTCACCCGATCCGGGTAGCGGTAGACATCGTCGCCGGCGGCGAGCACCCGGGCCGAGAGGACATCGCGCATCAGGCCGGTTCCGTTCGGGTCGGGCTCCACCTCAAGCACCTCGGTGCCGTCGCCGGCCTCCCGGACGAGGTAGCGCGAGAGGAAGTAGGCCCGCTTCCCGCACGGTGTGCCGTTCGCGGACCCGACAAACTTGCAGTGAGACGGGAAGATCATCGCCACGACCTCCAGTAGGGAACCAGCCCTCCGGCCCGGAGGATGGCGACCATCTTCTCCGAGAGCGCCCGGGCGGGATACCGCTCTCCGTCCACCTCGACCCACCCGCTATCGAGGTCGAAGGCGACGCGGGCACCGTCGGTGCAGGCAACAGAGGCCTCGATCACCGGGAGACCCACATTGACGGCGTTCCTAAAGAATATCCGGGCGAACGACTCCGCGACGACCGCGACGACACCTGCCTCGCGGAGGGCGACCACGGCCTGTTCGCGGGACGACCCGCAGCCCATGTTCCTCCCGGCGACGATAACCGAGCCGCGGATGCGGGCGGCGAGCGTCGGGTCGAGGTCCTCGAAGACGTGCTCCGCCCAGACCGAACGGTCTTTCGTCCGGAGGTAGCGGCCAGCGATGATAAGGTCGGTGTCGATGTCGCGCCCGAGACAGACCGCCGATCCGGATCCCTGCATCACGCCACCTCCGGCACGGTGATCTCCCCCGCAAGTGCGCTCGCTGCGGCGGTGGAGGGCGACGAGAGATAGACCTCGCCGCCCACGCCCATCCGGTTCTTGAAGTTCCGGTTGGCGGTGGAGAGGCAGACCTCTCCCTCCCCGAGCACCCCCATGTGCGCCCCGAGGCACGGTCCGCACCCGGGCGATCCGACCGTGCAGCCCGCATCCACGATATCGGCGAGGACGCCGGTGGCGATCGCCCGGGCGAGCACCGCACGTGATGCGGGGATCACCAGGGTGCGGACGGCCACCTTCTTCCCCCGGACGATGCGGGCGAACCGGGCAAGGTCCTCGTAGCGGCCGTTCGTGCAGGTCCCGACGAAGACCTGGTCGAGGTGCGTGCCCGCGACCTCCTCAGCCTCCCGGACGGTGTCCACCCGGTGCGGGACCGCGACGAGCGGCACGATATCGTCGAGATCGATCGCGACCGTCCGTTCGTAGCGGCAGTCCTTAGGCACCTGCGGCGATGCCGTAACCCCGTGCTCCGCGAGGTGGCGGACGGTGACCGCATCGGCATAGAACATCCCCGTCTTCGCCCCCGTCTCGACCGCCATGTTCGAGAGGGTCAGCCGCCCGTCCATGGAGATCGTCGCCGCCCCGTCGCCCACGAACTCCAGCGCCCGGTAGGTCGCCCCTTCCATCCCGAGCCTGCCAACATACGCGAGGGCGACGTCTTTTGGCTCTGCGGCGCCGGAGAGCCGTCCGGAGAGATCGATTCCGATCGTCTCCGGGACGCGGAACCACGTGGACCCCGACGCCCAGATCGCCGCCATATCGGTCGCTCCCACCCCGGTGGCGAACGCGCCGAGGGCACCGAGGGTGCAGGTATGGGAGTCGGCGCCCACGACGATCGTGCCGGGCCGGACGACCCCTTCGCTCATCACCTGGTGGCAGATCCCCGCTCCGGCATCCGAGAGCGCGATCCCGGATACCCGGGCATACTCCCTGAGCTCGGCCTGGAGCGTCGCCGTCGTCCCGGTGTTCGCCGGGACGATATGGTCGAAGACGAGCCGCAGGCGGTCGGGGTGCGGGAGGTGCTCCACCCCCATCTCCCGGAGCGCTTCGCGGGTGAGAACCCCGGTCCCGTCGTGGGCGAAGGCGATATCGACCTCGCGGTCGACGTACCTTCCCGCCGGCGCGCCGAGGATCGCTTCAGAGAGCGTGCTCACTGGACGATCCCCTCCTTTGCCGCCCGCAGGAGACTGCAGAGCACCTCGCGGGTGACGCTGCACTTCCCCTCGCTCTTCTGTTTGACCTGTTCGAGCACCCACCGCGCCTCGTCGTCGGAGAGGTCGAACCCGTAGGCCTTCGCGACGTGCTCGAGCGCCCGCCTCCCCGTATGCTTCCCGAGGACGAAACGCCGCTCACCGCCCACCAGTTCCGGCGGGATATACTCGTAGGTCGAGGGGTCGCAGAGGATGGCGGCGATATGGATCCCGCTCTCGTGGGCGAAGGCGTTCTCGCCGACGATCGGCCGGGTGCGCTCGGGGAAGACGCCTGAAGCCCGGGCGACCAGACGCGAGATATCCTGCAGGCGGGTGAGGTCGTAGCGGTCGACCCCGCCCTTCATCCGCAGGGCGACGAGCACCTGTTCGAGCGCCGCGTTCCCTGCACGCTCCCCGATGCCGTTGACGGTGGTGTGGAGCTGAAACGCCCCCGCAGCCGCGGCCGTGACGGTGTTTGCCGTCGCAAGCCCGAGGTCGTTGTGGCAGTGGATGCAGAGCGGGAGGGGTGCCGCATCGAGGAGGCGGGTGACGACCGCGTGAGTCTCGAGCGGCGTGAGGCAGCCGACGGTATCGGCGAAACTGACGAGGTCGGCACCGTACTCGACGCCGCGGGTATACATCTCGATGAGAAACGCGGGATCCGTCCGTGAGGCGTCCTCGGCGGCGAACCTGACCTGTACGCCGTGGTCGGCGGCGAACTCCACCATATCGAGGGCGCCGTCGAGCACCTCTTCGCGGGGTTTATGGTACTTGTGCCGGATGTGGAGGTCGGAGGTCGCGAAGAAGATACTGACCATATCCACGTCGCAGTCGAGCGCCGCCTCGATGTCGGGCTTGAGCGCACGGGCGAGGCAGCAGACCCGGGCGGAGAGGCCGCTTCCGGCGATGGCCGCGACGCACTCCTTCTCCGCCGCAGAGACCACGGGAAATCCGGCCTCGATCACCTCCACGCCGATCTCGTCGAGCGCGTGCGCGATCGTCATCTTCTCATCACGGGTAAACGAGACGCCGGGAGTCTGCTCCCCGTCTCGCAGCGTTACGTCACAGATCTCAATATGCCAGGGTTTCATGGGTCTCACCTTCAGGGCAGATGCCTTCGATCACCACCGTCCGGGGGCCCCTCCCGGGGGGGACGAGGACCCGGCGAAGCGCCAAAGCGTCGTCTGCGGCGCAGACGACCGGGTCCGCCCAGGCGATGTAGCGAAGGATCTCGGGGACGGGGTGACCGCCGGTCATCCCCATCCTGTTGTTCGCGAGGACGATACAGAGGAGCGGGAGGTTGCGCTCGTAGACGTCGATGAGGGCGTTCAGGCCCGAGTGCAGGAGCGCGTAGTCGCCGGTGAGCGCGACGCCCGGGCCGGTCGCCGCCACGGCGACCGACGAGCCGAGGCCGTAGGTGGCGATCCCGATGCGGTAGGGCGGGTTCATCGCGAGGATGGCGCACCCGGCGTCGCAGGCCGCCCGCAGGCCGCGTTCACGGAGGAGGGCAAGGGCGGGGTGGAACGGGCAGTTCCGGCAGAACGTCCGCGAGTAGCCCCGGGCGGAGAACCGTTCCGGCTCCCCGGCGGGCTCGGGCGGGGCGAGCAGCCGGTGCTCCCGGAGGAAGGGGCGGCCGGTCTCGGGGAGCGAGGCGAGCACGTCCGGGTCGGCCGGCGGCGGGTAGACGGTGACGGCACGAAACTCGCCCCCGGGAGAGCGATTGAGGGGCGATGACCGCGACCAGGCAAACATCGCGGCGGTTTGCAGGTCCGCGGCATGCGCCCGTCCGGCCATCGTGAGATCCGGGTCCGCGAGGCACCCCTCCCGGTCGTTTCGGGACACGGGGACGTCCGGCACATCCGCGTCCAGGAGGGCGGGTGTCACCCTGACGATGGCCACCCGCGAGAACTCCTCTGAGGCGTCGAACGCCGCCTCGACTGCCGGGGCGAGGGTCTCTCTGTCGGGTTCCAGCACCGGGACCCGGGCCACCTCGCCGTAGTAGCGGGAGTCCTGCACGACGTCCGACCCTGCTGCGCAGGGATCGTCGCCGACGATCACCACGACGCCCGACCGGAGACCCTGGGCGGTGGCGTGAACGAGCGGGTCGGCGCAGGCGTTGAGGCCGACGTGCTTGACGATCACGGCCGCCCTCCGCCCGGAGAGGGAGTCGCCGAGGGCGTACTCGATCGCCGTCTTCTCGTTGATGGCGATCGCGGCTCCGGCCGAGGCGGCGAGGTCCGATACCGGGTAGCCGGGGACGGTGTAGCACCGGTCGGCCGACTGCCGGATCGCCCGCGCGAGCGCTTCCGTGCCCATCATGCGTCCCTCCCCGGTGCAAGGTCGCACCCGGTGCATGCCGCACACATCGTCAGCGCCCGGCGGGGGTCGAGCCCGGCCCGGTGAAGGATCCTCCCGTGAATCTCAAAGAGCGCGAGCAGCCGTTCGGCGGAGGGGCGGGGGCGGTCGGCAAGAGACGCCGCCGGGGTGAGCGGGCGGAGAACCGGGATGACCCCGATCGCGGCGAGGTCTTCCATCACCCGCTCCAGGTCGTCGTCGGTCTCCCCGAGGCCGACGATGAGGTTCGAGAAGACCCGCCCCCGCCCAAAGAGCGCGACGGAGGACGAGAGCGCCTCCCTGACCCCCTCCCACGAGAGGCCGGGGCACATCTCGCGGAAGAGTTCGGGGGTCGCCGCCTCGATGTTGAACTTCACCTCGGCGACGCCGAGAGCGTGGAGACGGGCCGGGGTCTCCGGGCCGGGGTAGATGGAGACCCCGATGGGAAGACCGAACGAGCGGAGCGCCGCAACGACCTCGAGGACATAGGCCTCCTCCTCCTCGATCGAGGCGGCGACGCCGCTCGTTATCGAGATCGCGTCGACCCGGTCGGCGACGCTCTCGACCATCCGGACGATCTCGTCGATCCCCTTTCGCCGTCCGGGGAGGGTCGGCACCGGGCAGTAGCGGCAGTGGAAGATACAGGTCCCGCTGACCGTGATGTAGGCCTGGCGGGGGCAGTGGAGGGCGGCGGGTTCGAGCCGGACGGCAATGGTTTCGCCGTCGACGAGGAGGTCGGCCGCGCCACCGCCCCGGTGGATGACTGCGATGGGGCTTCTTTCATCGATGCCGGCCCGGACCCGTCTGGCGCCGACGGAAAAGAAGAGTGAGCCGGACGTTCCCGCCGAGGGGCCGGCCGCCGAACGGGACACGTACGGGTCTGCGGGTTCGCCGGAGAGGCGAACCGAACCAGCCTCAAGCAGCCGGGCCTTCAGCCGACTCCATTCCATAGCGCCAGCGCCTCCTCGTATCGCGTGTAAAACGGGATCGCCGCCACCGCCCCGATCACGCCCCGGCCGTCCATGACGAGGGAGAGGCGCTCATCGGCGAGGGCGGCAAGGTCGTCCGCGGAGACCTCGCCCCGTTTCACGCGGCAGCCGAACTCTTCGAGCGGCAAAGGGTCGAAACCCCGCCAGACCGCCATCCCGGTCTCGTCCGAGAGGGTGTACTCCTCAAGGTAGTCGCGGTAACGCCGAACCAGCCCGGCGGGATCGGAGGTGGCGAACTCGCAGGCGATGGCGACGCAGTTCTTGGTCCGGTAGGGGACGGGGTAGAGCTGAACGATGGTGTGGGAGAGGTAGCGCGAACGGTCGTCCTCGACGGCCCGCGCGATGTTGTGGGCGAGCGTCCAGGTGGCGCCCTCCTCCGGGGTATCGGTGTCGTCGATCCCGACGATGACCCGCTCGCGGCGGGGGAGCCAGATCGTCGAGCCCGCGAGGCGACCGCCGCCGGCAGGATCGCTCCTGTAGCGGACGACGCCGCGAGCCTCGGCGCGGCAGATGGACGCCCCCACGCCCCCGCCGCCGAGGCCGCGGTAGGTGATTGCAATCTCGTCGTCGTCGACCGCGACACCGGCGATTCCCGCCGGGAAGACAGAGCCTTCGAGCGCGAGGTCGGCTCTGCCGGTGGAGAGGAGGTAGCGGTTGGTCGCCCCCACGGTGCGGACGGAGTGGACGAGCGGGCTCTGCGCGTAGTGGCGCTTCACCCACATCGCGCCGCCGGTGCAGTCGAAGAACTCGACGAGTTCTATGTGTTCTCTGCTCTCGTCGGCGACCGCCACGATCTGCGGATACCGTATCGTATAGGGGTCAGAGAGTCTCTCCATAGAGTCCAGCCGCCTCAACACCCTTGTTCCCCCAGAGGACGGCGCCCAGCGCTCCGATTCGGCCCTTCCGCCCGGTCGAGTCGATGAACCGGACGCCCATCCGGGCGGCCTCCGCCTCCGCGTCGTCGACCGTCAGGAGTTCGGTCTTGACCCGCTTCAGGTAAGGGGACTCTTCCGCGAACGCAATCCCCCGATAGACAGCGATGCCGGTGTCGTTGCTGACCGCTCCAGACTGGACGAAGTCGCGGACGTATTCGAGGAGCTCGTCCACCTTCCCGGGGCAGACGGCGAAGTTCAGGGCGGAACCGACGC
>JAQVVW010000043.1 GCA_028698765.1 Methanoculleus sp.
ACACTCTTCTCGCTCATGCAACGGAGCGGTTCTCGGACGATCGGTTCTTCCTTGCAGAGGCGTTCAACACCCGTGTGGAGTTGCGCAACGGGGGTGGTGCCGCCGCAGTCGTCAAACAGATGATGCAGCAGTATCCTGACGACCACGAACCGCTCTACTACGGGATGAAACTCGCGATCCTCGGAGCCCAGCCGAGATCCTACGCGACGTTCCGGAAACTGGCGCTCTTAAAAGAGTTCCCCCGGTTCCTGCTCCTGATGCTCGATACCGTCTTCGAGGTTATGAGCAACCACAAAACGGAGAGTTATGTCTGCTTCGAGGAGGCAAAGAAGGTCTCTCCCGGGCGGGATTACTACATCACGGCGCTGGGGTATATCCTTCGCGACTTCATCGAAGGGGATGAAGAACGGGCGAAACGCGCGAGGTCTGCGTTCTTCATGTCCGTGGATCAGTACTGCGTGCAGGCCCTGAAGAGCAGGGGGTGACGGAGATGGTTGTCGCGCCGCAAAGACTCTCTTTCGGGTGGGAGATCCCCGGACCGTCCATTGCTCCAAACCGGTATCGGGATGCCGGCGTTCCTCGAGATACCGGGTTAAATCGCCCTATCGCTGAATTAACGGGGAGAAACAGAACGATGCATATATCTATCTCACAAGGCAAAACCTCCTGTGATCGGCGCTTACAGGGCCGAATAACCAGATATGCCGTGGAGGACCGGTTACAATGACGGGAAACAAGACAACCCCGGACGGCGCTCGTGAATCGCCGGACCTTGGAGCAGACACCTGCTTCTCGATCCTCAGTGAGACGCCGGACGGCATCATTCTGGTGGACAGCGAGGGGAGATGCCGATACCTGAACCCGGCGTTCACCCGGATCACCGGGTATACCCTGGAGGACCTCCCGACACTCGCCCGGTGGTTCGAGTGTGCTCACCCGAACCCCGCATATCGGCAGAAGGTGCAGGGACCGGGTGAGGAACTGTTTTCAGGCGCCCGGGATCTCCTGGTCGCCGGCGTGGTCTGCCGGGACGGCAGGGTGCGCGACATCGAACTCCGGCGGGCGGCGATCGAGGGCGGTCATGTTCTGCTCGCCGTCCGGGACGTCACCGAGCAGGCTCTGGTCGAGGAAGACCTCAGGCAGGCGACGTCGGAGTTGACCGCGGTGATCGAGGCGTTTCCCGATCTCTTCGTCCGATTGAATGCCGACGGCACGATCCTCGACGTCAGGGCGGGGAGGCTTGCGTCATCGTCGTCCATCTCCCGGGCGCACCTCGGGCGGCGGTTGCAGGATCTGCTCCCCGCCGGGGTGGGCGAAGCGCTTTCGGGTGCGTTGCAGGAGGTCGTCAGGACGAATATGCCCGCAGCACCCCTTGAGTTCAGTCGCACGAAAGCCGGAGAAGTCCGGCACTACGAAGCCCGCGTCATGCCGCTCCGGGAGCTGCACCTGATGGTCATCATCAGGGAGATAACGGAGCGCAAGATGGCGGAGGAGGAACTGCACCGCCACCGCGAGCACCTGGAGGAACTCGTCGCCGCGCGGACCGCCGAGCTCGAGCGCGCGAACGCGCAGCTGGAGCAGTTGCTCTACCACATCGAGATGACCGAGCGCAAAGCCGCGGAGAACTGGCTGGACTCCCCGGTCGAACTGGACTCTCCATGGCTGGACGAGCCCGGGGAGGCGAGGATCACCACCGACGCCGCCGGAACGATCGTCATCGTGGATATGGCGGCCGAACGTCTCACCGGCTACACGGGGGACGAACTGGCCGGAAAGCCGGTCTGGTCGCTCTTTTTCGGGGGCGATCTCCAGGGACTTCTCTCCCGTGAGGTGCTGGAGCAGGGCCGGTCGGCGGAGTGCGAAATGGTTGTGGATCTCGTGAGAAAAGACGGGTCGAAAGAGGCCGTCCGCGTCTCCGGCGACCCGATCGCCGACGGTTCAGGCACCGTGCTCGGGATGGTCTGCACCTTCTATCGGGCGTGAACCTCTAGAGCCGGAAGCCGTAGGACTCCGGGTGCACCGTTCCCGGGTCCTGGGGCGCAACGGCGACCCCGACCTGGTCGGAGTAGAACCCGAGCCCTTCGAGCGCGGAGAGGAGCACTTTTTCCGGCGTGTTGTTGATCTCGCTCACGTGGGCGAGCATCGCCATGTGGATGCGGTCGGCGAGCCTCTGCAGGCAGCGGGCGGCGTCGGGGTTCGAGAGGTGTCCGCGTTTCGACCGTATCCGGCTCTTTAAGTAGGCGGGATACGGGCCGTTCTCAAGCATATCCGGGCAGTGGTTGCTCTCGAGCAGGACGGCGTCGCAGGATGCGAGGGTGTCGAACATCGAGGTGGTGACGGTGCCGGTGTCGGTGCAGCACCCGATACGGAGATCGCCTTCGGTGACAGAGAACCCGCAGGGTTCCCGGGCGTCGTGGGACGCGGCAAACGGCTCGATCGCGAAGTCGCCCACAGAGAATGTCTCGCCGCATCGGCACCGCCGGATCTCCGCGGTCGTCTCCCCGCACTTCGTATTGAAGGCATCGAGCGTCCCGCTGGTCGCGTAGACCGGCACCCCGAGCCTCCGTGCCAGGACGTCGACGCCCCGGATATGGTCGATATGCTCGTGCGTGACGAGTATCGCCTCGACGAGCGCCGGATCTCCTCCGGCCTCCGAGAGGCGCCGGAGGGTCTCCCGGGCGGAGAGCCCCGCGTCGATGAGCAGCGCACCCTGCTCTCCCCGGAGATAGGTGCAGTTTCCTTTGCTCCCGCTGGCGAGGACGGTCAGTTGCATTGTAGAAATTGTGGGCCGTATGGGTATTTAAGACCGGGGATGCCGGCGTGTAGAAAGCATCCTGAGATCCGGGGTACCGTTATCGGGTGAGAGCGGATGGACACGGCGGCGGAGTCGGGGCAGGGCGCGGCGGGGCTGCTGCCGCCCCCTCAGTCCCGCCGGACGACGTGAACCGACTCCGGCGAGAACGAGACCACGACCTGGCTCCCCTCCCGGAGATCCAGGTCGTCCACCTTCTTCCAGGAGAGGATGGACGAGAGCGCGAACCCGCAGTCGACTGTCACCCTGCTGAACGGGCCGCGGGGGACGACGGACGTCACGGTGCCGGGGAGGATGTTCCCGTCAAAGACCCTCCTCCCCCGGATCGCCGGGGCGATCCGGATATCCTCCGAGCGGATGCAGAGGCTGACCGCCTCCCCCGCCCCGAACGGCGACCGTGCCCGGATGCGGATACCGCCGGCATCGACGACCGAGGTGCCGTTCTCGCTGACGGCGACACCCTCGACGATGTTCCCGATCCCGACGAACCGGGCGACCTCCCGGCTCGCCGGGAGGGTGAAGACCTCCCGCGGCGTTCCCGCCTGCGCAAACACCCCGTCCATCAGCACCCCGATCCGGTGGGCGAGCCGCTGGCCCTGGTACATGTCGTGAGTCGAGAAGACGATCGTCGTCCCGAGGTCGCGGTTGATCCGCGCCACCAGGTCTTCGATCATCGCCACCGAGACCGGGTCGAGGTTCGCGGTCGGCTCGTCGAGGAGGAGGATCTCGGGCTCGAGCACCATCGCCCGGGCAAGCGCCACCCGCTGCATCTCCCCGCCCGAGAGCGTCCTGGCCCGCCGCTCCTCGTAACCGGCAAGCCCGACCGTATCGAGGGCTTCCTCGATCCGGGTATGGATCTCGCTTTTGCCCGCCCCCCGGAACCGGAGGCCGACGGCGATGTTCTCCGCTACGGTCGCGTTGAAGACGGCGGGCTTCTGGAAGACCATCCCCATCATCCTGCGGATGGAGAGGCTCTTTTCACGCTCTGCGTGGATATCGGTGCCGTCCACCCGGATCGCCCCTCCCGTCGGGGTATCGAGGAGATCGATGAGGCGCAGCAGGGTCGACTTCCCGGATCCGGAGGGGCCGATGATGGCGAAGATCTCGCCCCGGTTCACCTCGCCGGTGACGCCGTCGAGCACCCGGGCATCGCCGAAGTTTTTAGAGACGTTTTCGAGTTCGATCATGGTATCACCGGTGCTGCACCGCGGCTATGGCGAGATTCACGCCAAGGGCGATCGTGAGCAGGACGATCCCGAGCGCGATCGACTGGGAGATGTTCCCCATCGAGGTTTCGAGCGATATCGCGGTCGTCAGGACCCGGGTCGAACTCGCAAACGACGACGCGGCGATGTTGCCGCCGACGAGGATCGCCGCCCCAACCTCCGATATCGCCCGCCCGAACCCGACCGCGACGGTCGCAAGGATAGCGAACCGGGCTTCTTTCAAGATGTTTGTCAGGAACTGGAGCCTTGTTGCCCCGAGCGACCGGAGGGTGTCTCTGATCACCGGGTCGACCCCCGAGAGCGCGGAGATCGTGAGGCCGGTCATGATCGGCAGGATGAGGATCGTCTGCGCGATGATCATCGCGGTCGGGGTGAAGAGCAGCCGCATGAACCCGAACGGCCCCACGCGGGAGATGAGCAGGAATATCAGCAGCCCGACGACGACCGTTGGGAGGGAGTAGAGCGTCTGGATCAGGTTGATGAGGCTCTTTCTACCCGGAAACGTCCCGAAGTTGATCGCGGCCCCGAGTGGAATGGCGATCAGCGAGGCGATGATCGTTGCGGTGAGCGATATGACGATGCTTCGTGCGGCGATGGCCATGACGTCGGGGTCGAGCGTGACGATGAGCCTGACCGCCTCCAGGAACCCCTCAACGATCTCGTACATCTTCTGCACCTATCTCTGGTCTGCCGGAGGCAAAAATGAGTGGGGTTTGTGGCCCGTTCAGGCGATCGGGTTCTTCACTTCAGCCTCGGTCACGCCGATCTTCTCCCAGTCGTCCTGAGCGGCGTAGAAGAGGGGCTGGCCGTACTTGTCGACGCCAAAGGAGCCGATCTCCTTCTGGACATCGTCGGAGATGAGGAAGTTGACCCAGTCCTTCGCGACGGTGCTGTTGGTTTCGGGGAACTTCTCGGGGTTGATCTGCATCGCGCTGTAGACGTTGAGCAGGATATCGCCCTCATCCACGATCGTCACGAGGTCGAGGTCGCCCTTGTAGGCGAGGTAGGTGCCGATGTCGGAGAGGGTGTAGGCCTGCTTCTCGTTCGCCATCTCAAGGGTCGCGCCCATGCCCGTCCCGGCCTCCTGGTACCAGTCGCCGGAACCCTTCACTTCTGCCGTGTAGTTGAACCCGGCAGCCTTCCAGATGGCCTGCTCCTTGGAGTGCGTGCCCGAGGCGTCGCCGCGGGAGACGAAGACGACGTTCTTGTCGGCCATTCCCTTCTCGCGGATGGCGGTGAACGCCGCTTCAGGAGTCATGTTCGCAACGCCTGCCGGGTCGGACTCCGGTCCGACGAGGACGAAGTAGTTGTAGGCGAATACGCGCCGGTCGATGCCGTAGCCGTCGGCGATGAAGGTGTCTTCACGGGCACGGTCGTGCACCATCATGACGTCCACGTCGCCGCGCTGCCCGTACTCGAGCGCCTTGCCGGTCCCGGCAGAGACGACCAGCACTTCGGCGTTGTACTTCTCCTCGAAGATCGGGGTGAGGTGGTCGAGGAGCTTGGTGTCGTAAAGGCTGGTCGTCGTGGCGATACGGAGTTGCTGCTTCTCTACGGGTGTCGGGTCGGTTGTCGTCCCGGTACAGCCGCAGATCAGCATGAGGGCGACCATGACGGCCGCAACAGCAAAAATAATTCGTCTGTGCATGATGATCAGATTGATATATCGCGATACGTGCATTTAAGTGGATGTGTTTTGTGTTAATGGAAACTTGATATCCTTAATGGATTTTATATTTGCCGGGGTTAAAGGGATGTTGTTGATTCGGTCTTCACCCCACCACGATATCCCGATACGCTTCGCCGTCCGCCTCGACGTAGAGGATCGCCTTCCCCCCGATGCAGGCGGGCTTCGGGAATTTCCGCAGAGTAACGACACCTTCTTCGAGCACTGCGCCGCCCATGGTCATCACCCGGTCGACGCCGGAGGCGAGGATCGCGGCGACCGTCTGGGTGCCGCGGAGGTCGCGGGTCGTTCCCTTCTGGACGAACCGGCCGTCATTCCCCGATGCCGCAAGCCCGACCCCGGCAAGCGCGCCGATGACGCCGTCTTCGGTGCCGCCGAGCCCTTCGAGGAGGATTCCGGCCTCGCGGGCGAGCCTTCGTGCCTCATCCTGCGTCACGATGCTCGTCTTCGCGGCGAACCCGAAGCAGGAGAGGTCGCCGTTGATCTCGGGGTCGGCGGCGACGCAGACCCCCGGGTCGCTCCCCTCGATGAAGTCGGCGAGCATCATCTCCCTTGCCGTCGCGAAGACGTCGGCCGCGATCCCGTTCCCGGTATCCTGGATGTGGATGACCGCGGAGCTGTTATGGGAGGTGTAGGGCACGGCGGGATGGACGAAGAGCTGGTGGCGGGTCACCCCGGTCACCGTGTACGACCGGGTGAGTTCTGCTGCAATCGTGCGGGCGAGCCGCCCGGTCCCCCGGGACTCGCGTGTGTCGGTGTCATCAATGCCGAGGTAGAGAGTCATGGAATCGCTCGTGTGCTGTAAAGATCTGCGCGCAACGCTAAAGAAGACTTCTCCGGAGTTAATGGAAAATGGTTGATCCGAGGCGGCCGTCACGCCCGGATGATGGTGCCGACCCGCTCCCCGTTGACGGCCTTCGCGATATTGCCGGGGACGTGGGCGTTCACCACCTTGATCTCTCTGATGTGGACGGCGTCACGGAGGAGTTCGACCGCCATCGGTTCGAGAACCATATCTTCGAGCTGCATCTCCAGGAGTTCGTCGGCCGTGATCTCCGCGATGAACTCGGCGTCGGGGTTCACGAACGGGTTCTCCGCATAGAGCCCATCCACGTTCTTCCCGAGGATGCAGTTCTTTCCGCCGACGACCTCCGCCATCAGGAAGGCGCCGGTATCCGTCCGGTGCGGCGGGATGCTCCCGAGTTTCGGCGGGTGCTCATACAGCCCGTAGGGCGGGGTGCCCTGGACGACCGGGAGCATACCGAGGGATATGAGCGAGGGGAGGTCCAGGAGGTCGCTGGTCTGGATCCGGGTACCGTTGTACTTCGAGAGGAGGAGCGAGATCATGGTCGCGTTCTGCTCGCTGATCTTGCCCGCGAGCTCCGCGAGCACCCCCGTCGGCATCCCGAGGTCGATCCCGACGTCGAGGATGTGCCGGACCCGGGCGCCGCCGCCGGTGGCGACCAGGATCTTGTGGTCCCGGGAGAGTTCGCCGATCTCCTCCATCAGCGGATGAACGACCTCCCGCCCGTAATCGATGACGCCGTGGCCGCCGATCTTGACAACGTTTAAGTCCGGCATGATCCGGATCTGCCGGACCTCCCCGGTCTCGCGGAGCAGGCTCCGCCGGACCAGGCTCTCGCCCTTGAGTCTCGATCCCATCTCGAATCGCTCTGCCATGGTTAGTCTCCTCATAGCATATGTGGGCGTAAGTATTAAGTGTCTTCGTGGTATATCTGCTGATATACCAATTGGTTATGGGGTGAAGAAGTAATGAAGATCTACGCACGAGAACGCCAGAAAGTCGGTACCGGCGTGAAGCAGCCCCGGTTCCGCGTTGTCGCCGTCGTCGAAGAGCAGGGCGAAGAAAAGCACCTGAAGGTGGAGGGGACCCACTTCAGGAAGGTCGAACTCGAACAGATTGCAAAGGACATCGGCGCCGAGATCGTCTACCTCGAGGGGATGCCCGAGGAAGAGCGCGGCGAAATGAAGGCGGAAGCAGCGTAACCGAACCGACCTCTTTTTTTCCGCCGGGCGCGACTACTGGTACGATCGGATGTCCACACACGACGATATCTTTGAGGCGGCCGCGAGGATCCTTCTCCTGGATGACCGGTGCGTAACCCTCAGTTTCTCCCCGGAGGGCGTCTCGTTCCGTTTCCCGACGACCCGGAAACTTGCCGAGCACCTCGGGATCCCGCACTACTACGTCCTCCCCCGGTTCGGGGAGATGGAGCGCGACGGGCTGATCCGCCGGGCCGAGCGGGTCGGGATCTCCACCACGGCCGCGGGGACACAGCGGCTCCTCTCGATCATGGCGGAGCGCTACCCGGAGCGCGCAGAAGAGATCCTCGGCGCTGCGGTCTTTCCGGTGCTCCAGGCGCGCTCCGGCGGGTATGAGAGGGATTAACTCTCCCGCCCGCCCACCCACCTCACTCTATATGCAGACGAGCGATCCGGCCCTCATCGGCGGGGTGCCCCTTGATGCATTCTTTGCGTTCCTCCTCGCTCTTGTCGTGTTTCTCTTCCTCGGTAACCTCGCCTACATGCTTCTCCGGCAGGCACTCGACGGGCGCACCTCCCCGGGAACGGCCAAGTGGGCGGCGGCCATCCTGCAGTACGCCGTCATCATCTGCGGGGTCTACGCGAGCGCGCGCTACCTCCTCGACTTCGATCTCACGGCTGTTGCCGCAT
>JAQVVW010000044.1 GCA_028698765.1 Methanoculleus sp.
CAGGCGTCGTCTCCGACCGCGATGACGTACTTCGGGGCGGGCATCGCCTCGTAGGTCTTCTTCACCGCAACCTCCATGTTCCGCGTCACGGCACCCGTGACGAGAAGGAGATCCGCATGGCGGGGCGATGCGACGAACGAGATACCGAACCGTTCCACATCATAATGCGGAGACGAGAGCAGGTTTATCTCAATCTCGGTCGCGTTGTCGCTCCCGGAATCGAGTTCGCGGATGGCGAGGCTCCGCCTCATCCGCACGTCGACGGCCGCCTTCAGTTCCCTGCCGACCGCTTCGAACTCCGGGTCGTGCAAGGAGATATCTTCGGTCTTTTTCCGGGAGATTATATTCTTGAATACCGGTAGCATTTTCGTCACCCTAGAGATCAGTCCCGGCGTACGAGAGGTTGAGGCTCTTGTTGATCACCGGGAAGTCTGCCACGATGTTCCCCATTACTGCGTGCTGGATCGCCTGCCAGTTGCAGAACGATGCGGTCCTGACCGAGTAACGATCGATCCTGCCGTCCCTCACCCAGACCCAGTGGACGTTCTGCCCGCGGGCGGACTCGACCATCCCCCGGGCATACCCGTCCGGCACGCCGCCGTCCTCCGCGATCACCAGACCGTCCGGGAGGTGCTCGATACACGCCCGGATCATCGAGAGCGAGTCCATCACTTCAGATGCCTTCAGGCTGAACCGGGCGAGCACGTCCCCACCGGTAAGCATCCGCATCGGCGGAACGATATCGGCGTAAGCACCGTAGGGGTGGTCCCGGCGGACGTCGCGGCTCGCTCCAGACGATCGGGCGGTGGGACCGGTGAGGTGGAGCGGGCGGATGAACCGCGGCTCGATGACCCCGGTCATCGCAAATCGGTCGATGACCGTCGGCGAGGAAAGAACGACCTTCAGCGAGTCCCGGAACCGTTCCTGCGCGTCGGGTAAGAAACAGGAAAGGCTCCGGATCTGGTCGTGTGAAAGGTCCGATCCCACCCCGCCGATCCTGACGGCGCCCCTCATAAACCGCGACCCGGTCAGGTCCCGGTTGAGGCGGAAGATCTCCTCACGGAGCACCGTGAAACGGGTTGCACCGACGGGGTAGGCGACGTCCACGAGCATTCCGGCCAGGTCCCCAAGATGGGAGTGAATACGCTCGAGCTCGGCATAGATCGTCCTGAGATACTCCGCACGGTCGGGGACGGTGATTCCCGCGATCTTCTCGATCGCAAGCGAGAACCCGAGGGCGTTCGCGACGCTCTCGTCGCCGCTGATCGCTTCGGCGATGGCGACGCACTCTTCGGGCTTCTTCCCCTCGGCGAGTTTCTCGATCCCCCGGTGCTTATAGAACATCCGCACCTCAAGGTTCGCGACGGTCTCCCCGATCACGCTGAACCTGAAATGGCCCGGTTCGATGATTCCCGCGTGCACCGGCCCGACCGGAACCTGATACACGCCTTCCCCCTCGACCGGCATAAACCTGTACTCCTCTTCTACGGGGATAGCGGTCCTCGGCGAGAATGGGCTGTTGGGAACCGATTTCTTCAGCGGGTGGAATCCCTCCGGGTAACACTCGTGGAGGACGAGCCTCCTTTTGTCGAACGCATCCTGAAAATCGACTCCGAAGAGGTCCCGGATCTTCCGTTCGTACCACGACGCCGACGAAAAAATGGAGTCTACAGACGGAGCCGATTCGTCCTCGATCGTGCATACGAGCGTGAGGGTCTCTCGGATGCCCGACCTTTCCATACAGTAGAGCAGGCTGGCTCTTCCCTCCCGCTCGAACCCCTCAACGCAGGTGAGGTCGACGAGCTCAAAGCCCCGTTCAGCGGCAGAACGGCAGAGCGGGACGATGTCGTCGGGCGCGTTCCGGACGAAGATCTCTCCCGGCCAAACCTCTTCGGGGACGGCATCGGGTTTGAGTGCCCCAATCTCGGCAAACATCCCTCCTTCCATCACGTCAGACACCCCCGAAACCGAGCCCGGCGACAATCTGTGAGAACACCGATACCTCCTGCACCGGGAACCAGAGGCCCTGAACCGTGATGATGACGATGAGCAGGACAAAGGGCAGGCGCATCCCGAGCGGGACGACGTAACGGCGGGGTTGCCGAGTGTTCGCATCCGATCTGGCCGAAAACTCACGGATCAGGAACCGTGCCATGCCTGCGACCGCGATCATGAGCAGCAAAAGCGTCGCCGCAAGGAGCCAGGGGGAGACGGTTGCTACTTGGGTGAGCAGGAAGAACTTGGTGTAGAAGATCGGGAACGGCGGCGTTCCGACGATGGCAAGAGTGCCGATGATCACGCCCCATGCAGCCGAGGGCTGCAGGTCGAAGACGTCGACGATCCGATCGTCCGCTCCCGGATCGGGGCTCCGATACTGCCGGTGGAGAACTCCCGCCGAGAGGAAGAGCGATGCCTTCGTCAGCGAGTGTGCGAGCATGTGGATGACTACCCAGAACAGAGCAAGGGGCGACCCTACGCCGATGCCGAGGAGAAGGAGACCCATGTTCTCGATGCTTGAGAAGGCGATGAGTTTCTTGAGGTTCGTCTGGTAGAGCATTGCAAAGGCTGCGACGCCGACCGAGAGGAGACCCGATACGATGAGGATCAAGGAAATCTTCTCCGCGAACGCCGTCTGGTGGACAAGGGCGAAGGCTCTGATAATCCCGTAGATTCCGACATTTAACAGAGCGCCCGAGAGGATGGCGCTCACGGCCGACGGTGCCTTAGCATGGGCATCGGGAAGCCAGGTGTGGAACGGAAAGATACCCGATTTGGCGGCGAACCCGATGAAGAGGAAGACGAAAGCGGCAAAGAGCAGGGTCGGCGGGAAGGAGGAGGCGTGCTGCATCAGCACCGTCCAGGTAAGCGTCCCTTCGCCGAGGGTGCTCCGCGCTGTTTCGAAGATGAAGATGACGCCGGCAAACGAGAAGAGCGTCGCGGTGGAGACGGTGAAGATATACTTCAGCGCAGCGTCGATGTTCTCCCGCGCAGCCAGGATCGCCACGAGCAGGGCGGAGAATACCGTCGTCAGTTCGACGAGGATCCAGAAGAGCCCGAGGTTATCCGCAAAGAACGCGAGGGTTACGAAGAGCTGGAGAAGCGTAAGACCGCTATAGAAGAGCCTGAGACGGCTCGGCTTGAGCTCGCCCGTCTCCATCAACCGCTCGGTGTATCCCCCTGCATAGAGGCTTGCGAAGAGGAAGACAACACCGGAGACGGCGACCAGGAAAACCCCGAAAAGGTCCGCGAAGAAGAACCCGCTCCCAGGACCGATCTCGGTCGAGGGCAGGGGTACGGTCAGGATGAGGATACCTGTCACGACGAGGACCGCGGCACTTTCGACGGCGGCGAGGAGGTGCAGAATGCGGCGGGACGGTATCAGAATGAAACCGATGATCGCGGCGACTGCGATGAGCGGGTAGGCTAACAGGATCATGGCACATCCCCCCGGACGGTCCAGAGCGAGTATTGCCTGATCTTCTCTTCGTAGGCTTCAATGGTAGAATCGATACCGACAGTAAGGATTGTTGTCAGGATTACCAGAATGATGAGGTCGATCATGATCGTGACATCCATGATGAACGGGAGTTCGGTGACGCAGATACCGAAGAGGAGGACTCCGTTCTCCATCGAGAGGTAGCCGAGCACTTTGGTGATTGCATTCTTCCTCGAGAATATGACGAGCATCCCCATCAGCATCAGCGAGATCCCGATGACGGCGCCGAAGAAGAACATCGGCCTGGCCTGTGCATACGTTGACGACAGGATGTTGCCGAGCGAGAGGTAGACACCGATGAACAGCACTATGGAGACCAGTATCGAACTCGCGGGTGCCAGGTAGCGGAACTCCAAGTCACGGCGGATACTGATCCGTTCCTGGATCTCTTCGATGAAGTACGGGATGACGAGCACCTTGCTCACGACCGTGAGGGCGGCTACCCAGAGGAGGATCGTACTCCCTTCCACGAAGGAGAACACCACCGCGAGTACTGCGAGCAAGAGCGACTGCAACCGGTAGATCTGGAGCAGGAAGGGGAGCGACCGGGTCGAGATCAGGAAGACGGCCGTGATGACGATCGCGGCGAAGATAAACCTGACGATGACGTCGATGAAGGAGACATCGGTCATGCAAACACCTCGATAAAGATCGTGAAGACTGAGAAGAAGTAGGCTATGATGAAGAGGTTAGGAAGGGAAAACAGCCGCATCTTCGCTATCGAGGACTCTAGGAGGCCGACGATCACCGAGACGACCGACCCCTTCGCCACAAAGAGGGCCATGGCAAAGAGGACGCCTGCCACCGAGAGTTCGGTCACGAGTCCGAAGGGCATCAGCACCGACACCAGGATGGCGATGAAGAGCGTCTGCTTGATGGCGCCGGTGTATTCCATCATCGCCAGGTTTCTTCCCGACTGCTCGAGAAGCATGCCTTCATGCACCATCGTCAGTTCGAGATGGGTCTCAGGGTTATCGACCGGGATCCGGCCGGTCTCGACGATCAGGATGATGAAGAGCGAAACGCCGATGAGGAACATCGTCGCGGACGCCGGGAAGAGCATTCCCGCGGTATTCCGTGCAATTTCAAGGAAGTTCAAAGACCTGGCCACGACGGCGAGTGCTGCCATGACGACGATGGAGGTCGGTTCGATGACGGCGGCAAGGCTCATATCCCGCGAGGAACTCATCCCCCCGAAGGTGCTTCCGGCGTCGAGGCCCGAGAGCGCCATAAAGAACCTGGCCATCCCCAGCAAGTAGAGGAAGAGGATGACGTTCCCGAACCCGGCCACCGGTTCGGGGACATACAGCATCGGTACGAAGAGCGCCGCAACGACGATCATGCTCAGGCAGACGTAGGGGGTGACCCGCATGACCCACGAAGAGACCGGGGAGTAGACCGTTTCTTTCCTGAGCAGTTTGACGATGTTGTAGTACGTCTGGAAGAGGCTCGGTCCGCGCCGTCCCTGTGCCCGGGCCTTCACCTTCTTGATCAAACTCATGAAGAGCGGTGAGACGAGGAGGACAAACCCGATGTTCAGCAGTGCGAAGACGATGAAGGAACTGTTCATACGAACCACCCCAATCCGAGCACCAAGATGCCGATCCACACAAAGGTGTAGAGGATGTACGTATCCAGGGTTCCTGTGTGGAATCTCCGGACGAGCGAGGAGGCGGCGAGGCCCACCCGGGCTACCGGGAGGTAGAGATACTCTTCGAAGAACTTGACCAGCGACATCTCGGCGCGGACCTCTGCTACAATCGTCTGGTCAGGGTCGAGCCAGGTCTTGTCGATCTTCTTATCTGCCCGGTACACCGAGGAGAATATGGTGATCACGGGTTCCGAATACCCCCTTTCCGTATACTCCATCCGGCTGTTCTGGGAGAGGATGCCGCACCCCCACGTCTCCGCGACCCGTGTTTCCTGCGAGGCGATCTTCGTCGTCGCAAGGAAGACGGCGCCGAGGGTGGCTGCTATCAGCGTGCCGATGATGAGCATGTCAGGCAAGGGGAGGTCGTAGCCGAGGGCCGAAAAGATCTGGAACGAGCCGATGCCTGTTGCTACACAGAGACCGGCCAGGATCCCGGGACCGAAGAGCATCGACCTGCACGTTTCCTCCGCATGCTCGGCGCGGTCGGACCTAGGATGAGCAAGGAAGGCGACTCCGAAGGCCTTGACGAAGCAGGCCGCCGTAAGGGCTCCGGTCAGGGAGAGGAGCGAGAGGGCGAAGATGAGGAGAACCTTCGTGAGCGGATCGACGACCTGGAGGCCGAAGAAGAACGACTCGAAGAGCATCAGTTCGCTGACGAAACCGTTCAGCGGCGGGAACGCGGCGATGGCGATCGCCCCGGTGCAGAAGAGACCCGCGGTGAGCGGCATCCGGTGGACGAGCCCTCCCATCTCCTCTATGTTCCGGGTGTGGGTGGCGGCGACGACCGATCCCGCCGTCATGAAGAGGAGGCTCTTGAAGAGGGCGTGGTTGAAGGAGTGGAAGAGCGCCGCAAGGAGGCTGAGCGTCGAGAGCGCCGGCATGCCGAGATCTGAGAATATCACGGCAAGACCGATCCCGCTGAAGATGATCCCGATGTTCTCGATGCTGTGATTGGCGAGCAGACGCTTGATATCGGTTTCTTTGTAAGCACAAATGATCCCGAGGATTGCGCTCGTGGTGCCGAAGAGGAGGATGACGGCACCTGCGGTAAAGTCGAGCTCGAATATGTCGAGGACGGCGCGCACGAGGCCGTACACAGGGACCTTCAGCATCACGCCCGACATCAGGGCGGAAATATTCGAGGGGCTGGCCGGGTGAGCGTTCGGGAGCCACTCGTGGAACGGGATGATGCCCGCCTTGACCGAGAAGCCAAGGAGGAGGCAGAAGAATGCCGCAAGGGCTTCCGGGGAAGTGAGCGGCGAGACCGGGACGAGGGCAAATGTGCCCATCACGCCATAGAGGAGGATAAAGCCGATGAAGAGGAAGACGGTAGATAACTGGGACATCACCGCGTAGAAGAGTCCTGCTCGCCCGATCCCTTCACCTTCGAAGTCGTACAGGACAAGGAAGAGTGAAGCGACCGCCATCATCTCCCAGAAGAAGAGGAACTGAACCGTAGTTCCGGCGAGGACCACCATCCCCATCGAGAGGAGAAAGAGGTTCATCTGGGAGACGAGCAGGTTCCTCCGCATCGGATGGCCGCAGTGCTCCACGTATCCGAAGGAATATACTGCATCGGCGAAGCCGACGACGCCCAGGATCAGCAGGAAGAGAGCCGAAAGCCGATCGAGCACGACGGTGAAGTCGACCCCGGGGAGCAGGTGCCAGGGCGTCGCAGAGATGGTCGTAGCATGGAGGAGCACCGGGAGTGCGGCTCCCGCAAGGAAGGCCGATCCGAGGGCGGTCGCGATGAGCGAGACCGTGCGGATCGGTTTATCCTCCCTCTGGATAAGGAGAGGGAGGATTGTGCCGAGAAGGAGCGCGAAGAAGCCGGCAACTAGGAGATAAAGGGTCACTCAGATCACATCCGTCAAAGCCGTCCAGACTATACCCGTGCCTTGTCTGGTTCTCGCTTCATGGGCGTGACCTCAAGAGCTTCCAATTCCCCGCTATGGAAGATGAAACGCTCCCGGATCGCCTTCGGAAGTTCCCTTCTGCGGATAAGGAAAAAACCGAAGGACGCGTAGAAGTTGATGAGCTCGGTGCGAGCATGCATGTACAGGATCTCCCTTTCGCCGCATTCGCGGACGAGAAGATCCATCAGTTTCCGGCCGATACCTCGGCCCCGGTAATCCGCAAGGACAAAGACCCCGTCCACCTCGGCTCCGTCCGGGTATCTGCGGCACCGGGCGGCACCGACGAGATATCCTCCGACCAGCGCTCCGAAGATCCTATCGCTGTCCGGATGTGCCTTCAGGTCATGGTAGTAACTCCACACCTCCCTTTCGACACGCCGGAACTCGTGGGGGAAGAGTTCGCGGATCTCAACGCCTTCGAGCCCTGCGGATGCTTGCGCTGCGTGTGTCTGGAGGTATCTCTCCCTCAAGCCCCGGGTAGTCCGGATGTCCCCGACAACGATGTTCCGGAGCGTGAGGAGCGACATATCTTCATCAAGACTATGGTTGGTATACTCTGGCATTTTGGAAATCATGCGGCATTTAGCCTCTTGCTAATTTGTTCTATTGAGTTCTTATGGGCGTCACGACATGCCCGCCGGATGTCGCGGTGCCGGGCATGAGAATCTGCGGAATGCTGGTGATTGCATACGCGTTGAAATGCTTCCCGATTTAGCTTTAGCAACCCAGAGTTGGGTTTTTTGGCTGGATCTCGGGCGCACCGCAGGTAAGCATTTCTCGTTTACTAATGCTTAGTGCCAACGTATATAGTTTCCGCCCAAGAATGGATGAATTCTCTCTACTCTTTTGAGATTTGCGTAATATCGCCGATTTCCACCTTCGGATCTCCCTCCCTTGTACTGGCACGGGTATGGGAGCGCCCCGCTGTTCGTCTTTCAGGGTCCTAGGGCTGCACAATTTCTCCGCCTGCCGGCTGCGAGCCGCTATAGCAGAGCGCTCTGCCGTCCGGCTCCGATGCATGCGGCCCCTAGCCGAAACAGTGCGATTCCGGATGCCTCAGCCGCCGGAAGCGCAGAAAAAAGATGTCTCTTCATACCGTACGTGTGAGGCAGCACCCGAACCCTGCCGTCGGTTGCGGCGAGAAATGGTGGCCGGCAAGCAGGAGAAAGAGGATACCGTGACTCCAGGCTAACCGATCTTCATAAGGATGGATACCAGGACAAAGAGAAGCAGACCGTTGATCACGACGATTCCCGCAATGACCATGCCCGGGACGAGGCCCGGCAGCAGCATGCTGATACCGAACGCGATCGCCACGACGTTTAAGACCGTCAGGGTA
>JAQVVW010000045.1:0-2108 GCA_028698765.1 Methanoculleus sp.
CGAGATATCAAGCCGACCCGATCGGAGCTGATCAACGTCAAGCGACGGATCAAACTCTCGGAGCGCGGCTATAACATCCTCAAGATGAAGCGCGATGGGCTGATCCTGGAGTTCTTCAAGGTGCTGCAACAGGCGAAAGACAGCCGCGGCGCAATGCTGGAGCGCTACGAGCATGCAATGGAGATGATCGCTCTCGCGGAGACCGTCGAGGGTGCGATCGGGGTGAAGGCCGCCGCCTTCTCGGCAGCGGAAAGCCCCGCAATCTCCCTTAAAAGCAAGAACATCATGGGCGTTGTCGTCCCGGAGATCCAGGCATCGTCTGTTCGGAAGGGCGTGCTCGACCGCGGCTACGGGATGCTCGGCACCTCTGCCGTCATCGATGAGACCGCGGATGCGTTCGAGGACCTGCTCGAGGCGATCATCGAGGCCGCCGAGATCGAGACGACCATGAAGCGTCTGCTCGACGAGATCGAGAGCACCAAGCGGCGCGTGAACGCGCTCGAGTTCAAGGTGATCCCGGAACTCTCCGAGGCCCGGGACTTCATCAAGATGCGGCTCGATGAGATGGAGCGCGAAGAACTCTTCCGCCTGAAAAAGATTAAGGCACGGAGCACCTGAAGAGAGAGACTGGTGATACCCGGTGGAGATCGGTACCCTCGCAGATACTGGAAGATTGACGGGAACGGTGATGTTGCGGGTTGACTTCAACTCGCCCATCGACCCCTCCTCAAACCAGATCCTGGACGACAAACGGTTCCGGGAACACCTGCCGACGGTGCAGGCGCTCGAGGACGCGCGGCTTGTCGTCCTCACGCACCAGAGCAGGCCCGGCAAGAAGGACTTCACGACGCTTGAGGCGCATGCGGCGAAACTGGAGCGGCTGCTCGGTCGCCCGGTGACGTATGTGGAGGACATCTTCGGGCGGTGCGCCAGGGATGCAATCCGGAGCGCAAAGCGCGGAGATGTCCTGATGCTCGAGAACCTTCGGTTTGCCGCCGAGGAGAACCTGACCCTGAAACCCGAGGAGGCGAAGAAGACCCTCCTCGTCAGGAAACTCGCCGCGATGGCCGACGTGTACGTCAACGACGCGTTCGGCACGGCGCACCGGTCGCAGCCGTCGATCGTGGGGCTGCCGCTCGTGCTCCCGTCGGTGGCCGGTCTCCTGATGGAGAAGGAGGTAGCGAACCTCTCCCGGGTATTCTCCGGCGCTCCGCGTCCCGTCACCTTCGTCCTCGGCGGGACGAAGGTGGACGACTCCATCGCAGTCGCGGAGAACGTCCTCGAACGGGGGACGGCCGATCAGGTGATCGTCGTCGGCGTGGTGGGAAACGTCTTCCTGCTTGCGGCGGGTCACGAGATCGGGCGGCCGTCGACCCGGCTGATCGACGACCTGGGCTACCACGACGAGATCGATAAGGCGAAGTCTCTCCTCGAGTCCTACCGCGACCGGCTCTCTCTGCCGCACTCGGTCGCCGTCCGTGAAGACGGCGAGCGGGTCGAGTACCCCCTGGACGCCGTTCCGGAGGAGGCCCAGGTGCTCGATATCGGGAACGACTCGATCGGGAGCCTCACCCGGACGATCACCGACTCGGGAACGGTCGTGGTGAACGGGCCGGCGGGACTCTTCGAGGAAGAGCAGTTCGCCGTCGGCACGTTCGAACTCCTGAGGGCGGCGTCGACCGTGGAGTTCTCGGTGGTGGGCGGCGGACACTCCGGCGCGGCCATCGAGCGACTCGGTCTCGAGAGCGAGTTTACGCACATCTCCACCGGTGGTGGGGCGGCGATCGAGTTCCTGACCGGGAAGAAGATGCCTGCCATCGAGGCGCTGGAGACTTCCCGGAAGATCTTCGGTTAGGGGCACGGCGCCCCCCCGTCTCTCTGACTTTTTCTTTTCTGCAGCCGGTTCTTGCGTGGAGATACATACGCCCGGGTTTCGGAGAGGAGTTCGAGCACCTGATGGGAGAAATGAGGGTGGGGTTAACTGTATGGAATGAGGTGGGGGGGCCACACCCGAACGGTTTGTAGCCCGGTGTAATCTTGTGGTCGCTGAACGCTGGTTCAGGGGCGCCTGTGCCCCCGAACCGAACCCTTGCATCGTTGGTTGTAGA
>JAQVVW010000045.1:2208-8301 GCA_028698765.1 Methanoculleus sp.
TTGGTTGTAGAGCTTGATTGTACAGCTGGTTGTGGTAATTGCTGATGGAATTGATTGACTGGTGAATGCTGGGTGTGGTAGTTCCCCATCCAGTATCTATTCTGCCGGCCATATATTATTTTCTGATAATTATTAAATCAAATTTATTCTTCAAAATATTAAATGGGGTTTTTATATGTCCCCTTTACCTAAAAAAGACGTAGTGTCCCGGGAATTTTTTTGCGGAGTGTTTATATACTCCTGATCCCCCTGACAGGCACTTCCCCCCGGGAAGATTCGGCACCCGCGCCGGCTCACTCCCTGAGGAGGGCGACCCGGGAACCGACCGGGATGCCGATCTCCGCGCCGATAGGGCTGCATTTCACCGACATCAGGTAGGCGACGGGAGGGAGGTCGCGGTCGTCCGAGAGCGACTCGTAGTTCGCCATGCCCTTCGCGATGACGAGCGTCGCGCGGTCGAGAGCGTCGGCGAGCGCCGGCGGGGCGAGATCGCGGTTGAGCCCGAGTTCGGCGATGCCGTCCGTGGTGGGGGTGAGCAGGTCGACCCGGCGGTCGAGCCCGAACGCCACGGCATCCTCTAACGTTACGTCGTTCAGGATCGGGGCTCCCCGGACGGCGAACGTGACGTTTGATCCGTTCTTCTTGAGATAATCGGCGAAGAGCGCGTCGAAGACGATCTCGCCACAGTTGTCGGCGAGGTAGACCACCCGGGAGGTGAGCGCCTCCATCGCGGCGGTGTCGTCGACGGTCAACCCCGCCGCAAACTCCCGGCGGAAGAACTCGACGAAGTTATCCGTGACGGTATGCGCCTGTGAACCGTAGTCCAGCGTGTTGCCGATGACCGATGCAAGCGCAAGGTCGTGAAACGTAGAGAGATCCCCGCGCACCGCCCGGCAGACAGCTGCCGCGTCGGCGTTGTTGCCCCTCTTCAACGACCGGTAGGGGTCGGGATCGCCGATCATCCGGTAGGCGACCCGGTGTATCCGGCTCGCGATGATGGGTGCGGGCACCGGGTCGGCAGCGATGCGCTCAAGAAGGTTCCGGCACGCATCGACGATCTCGGAGACGCGCAGGGGATCGTCGATGCAGAGCCGGCTCTCGTACTCGACCCGGCTGATCAGGCAACCCATGCAGTCTGCAGCCAACTTCATGCTGCGGATAACTCTGTCGGGAACAGTGAAAAAGTGGTCTGATGGGGCCACTGCGATTTGAACGCAGGTCAGAAGACCCCCAGTCTCCTAGGATGGCCAGGCTACCCTATGGCCCCTTCCCTACTACGTATGCTCGAATTACAGATATATCTTCGCTTTGCGGGGGAGGAAGGTGTTCCTCTATCCGCGCACTCTCTTGTACTCCTCGACGCTTTTTGTCAGCTGTTCCAGTTCGCTGCCGGTGATCTCCATCCTGCCGCTTAACGCTTCGACCTCTTTGAGAAGTTGCTGGATGCGCACGTACATCACGTACATGATAAACAGCAGACAGACGATGGTTACCGAGAGCAGGACTATCATGACTGCATTAATATCCATAGGTATCATGGTTCCCTCCTGAATAGTACGCGGGCGAGCCGCTCGACAAATCCTTCCTGCACTTTGTGCGGCTCCTCCAGAACGGGGATGCCCGCCAACGTGGCTGCAATTCTTCTGAACGCTTTCGACGATTCGGAGCCTGGTGATCTGACGACGACCGGCGTCTTTGCCGCCGCTGCCCTTCGGACGTTTGCGTCTTCGGGCACCGTGTCGATGATCGGTACGCCGAGAGTCTTCTCGATCCTCCTCCGATTCATGTCGGTCTCTTCCAGTGTCGCCCGGTTGAGGATAGCCCCTCCCATGGTGCCGCCGACCGTCTCCGTCAGGATCTTGATCTTCAGGGCATCCACGATCGATGAGATCTCGGGGTTCACGACCAGCAGGACCTCGTCTGCCACGGTGAGCGGTATGACGCCATCCGTGCCGATACCGGCGGGTGCATCGAGAAACAGGAAGTCACAGCGATCGGTGAGATCGCACATCACGTCCCTGAGTCGTTCCGGGTTCGCGTTCTGGAATCCCTGAAGCGAGAGACCGCTGGGTACTACCTTGAGGCCGTACGGCCCCTCATACATTGCATCCAGGATGGACGCCTCCCCTGCCAGAACCTCGTGGAGCGTGATTGGGGTCTCTGCAAGCCCCAGTATCAACCCGAGATTGGCCATCCCGACATCCGTATCGACGATGCATGTCTCCCTGCCGTGCTGTGCCAGTGCTGTTCCCAGGTTTGCGGTGACGGTTGTCTTTCCTGTTCCGCCTTTACCGGAGGCGATAGCGTAGGCCCTGATCATCCAAAACCGTCTCAAGGATAGATCGTAGTTCCAAAACATAAACTTATTTATTTGCTTCTTGGGGTTGGAGAGCATAAATACCGTTTTAGAGGGCGGAGGAACATTCTATGATATTATCCTGACTGGAAACGGGCAGAAACACCCCTGCAACCGGGTTTCATGGTTATCCTGCGGGGCCGACCGTCTCCCCGGCAACAGACATTTCCCTCATCGAGGGACGGCGATCCTGTGTTATGCATGGCAAAAGCGAGTAGCGAGGCGATTTGATGCAATGCAGATTCGATATTCATATATGATGCGAAGAAGATATCTTCCTAAGATATTTTGGGGTTAGCATGATGAGCCGTCATCCCTTTATGGGAGAGAGTGCCCGGAGGTACATCGGTGAGATCCAGTCGGTCGCCGGTGTTACCGCATGCGCTCTCGTATCCAGTGAGGGCAGAATCCTGGGTAAACACTTCCCGGAAGGCGACTTTACGTCGTCGCTTTTCGCGGCAATGTGTGCAACGGTCCTCGCATCGGCGGAGGCGGCATGCGGCAGCGTTGGCATAGATCGGCCGTGCCTGGTCGCCGTCACCTCAACCGACGCTACGGTCCTCGTCGTGAGTGTCGGGGAGGCCATCCTGATCACGGCGGTAATTGATAAGTCAGTAGATCTCCCAACAGTACAGAGACAGTTATTGGATATAGCAGTCAGGATCGGAGAGGAGGAGGCATGATGTATACGATATTGGTTGTCGACGATAGCCCCATGATCGTCGATGTTTTTGTTACCATGCTGGAGCGTGGTGGCTATCGGCCGATCACCGCCTTCAGTGGCGAAGAGTGTCTTGAGGTCCTGAATGCAACCCCTCCCGACCTGGTCCTTCTGGACATCATGATGGAGCCGATGGACGGCTGGGAGACGCTCGAGCGGATCAAGACCAGCCCCGCGTTGCGGCATATCCCCGTCCTCATGCTGACCGCAAAACCCCTCACGCCCGAGGAGGCGAACGAATACGGCCCCTACATCGAGGACTACATCCTCAAACCCACCACCCATCACCAGCTCTATGAGGCCATCGAGCATGTGCTGGCACGCCGGCACTCCATCGCCACCAACATCGAGCGGGCGCGCGAAGCCGGCGTGGACCAAAAACTCGTCGACGAGTACGAACGTCTCGCAAAGAGCGTCGATATCAATCGCCGTCTCTTAAAGATCCTTGAGACCACCTACAGCATCAAGGATGCCCGGGCGGGAATGGGCGAGGACATCACGAGGGCGATCAAGAGCATGGCGACGAGCGTCAAGATCCAGGAAGACCGGTTGAGCCAGGTGCGCGCCCAGTTCGAAGAACTCTTCGAGGCTCATTGATCGCCCTCGCTCTCCGATTTGATGGCTCAGCCCGGAAATAGATGGTTTGAATCCGGACAGGGCTGTATCGCCGCCTCCGCCCCCTGCTTTTGCCCCTAGTTACCTTCTGCGCGTTCCTGCTTCCCGATATGGACGACCGCGATCGTCAGCACAAGGATCGCCGCGAGCGTCATCCCGATATCGATGGGGTCGAGGTGTTCGACCCCGAAGGTCAGCACCCGCCGCACCATTGCGGTGAGGCCTGCAATCAGGATCGGCGTCACGAGCACCCTGTTGGTCCTGAAATACGCCATCACCGTCTCCAGGATCTCCACGATGATGAGGGTCAGAAGGAGCGCGTGCAGGACCGCGAGGATGCCCTGCGTCATATTGTCGGCATGGATGAGCGCCGCTATCTGGATGATGACGTCGTAGAATGAGAATATCGCGAGCAGGGAGAGCGAGGCGGCGATGAGCAGGTATATGCTCAGCGTCACCCACGATATGGCGGATATGGCTTTATCCGGGCGGTCTTTAGTGGGAATCATGGGGCACCCTGCTCCGTGGGAATACGTATATGAAAAGAACCCCCTGAGGGCATTAAATATTCCGGTAGGTCTGCAGCGGGTCGATAATTGAAAGGTTTATATTGTTAGACTGCGAATGATATGATACGCCCTCGGGTAAGTTATTTATACTATTCTCGCGTTGTAATAATGCTGGGATGGCAGTACGCGCGGGGCCTATAGCTCAGTTAGGTAGAGCGCCTGGCTTTTAACCAGGTGGTCGGGGGTTCAAATCCCCTTGGGCCCGTTGCCATAGGGCGATGTCTATGGGTTTTAACAAGGTGATGTATCTGATACGCAACTTTTTCGTCGGTGAGGTGTAGGTGATGGGCACTTCGCTTGACGTACTCAAACACGAGATGGTTCCGGACCATCAGATCATGGACGAGGAAGAGGTCGCCGACCTTCTTGCGACGTACCATATCTCTCTTGAACAATTGCCGAAAATCTACCACGACGATCCTGCAGTGAAGGCTATCGGGAGCGAGCTCGGGAACGTCATCCGGATCGTTCGCGACAGCCGCACCGCAGGTAGAGCCGAAGCCTACAGGCTCGTCGTGAAGAGACCGAAGAAATAAACTCAAAGGCCGGGAGCTGATACATCTGTTAGATAGAAGTGTTTTGTCGAGAGCATATTTTGCGCGGGAGCACGTGGCGCGCCACCAGTTAGACTCTTATAACAATTTTCTCCTGCACAACCTCCAGAAAGTCGTCGATGAGCAGCGCGTCATCGAGACCGATATCGAGACCCGCGGGAAAGGGAAGGAGGCCGTGTGGGTTGAACTGGGCAAGATCGAAGTGAAAAAACCTCTCGTCCGTGAGGCGGACGGGTCACAATCCGAGCTCTTCCCGAGTGAGGCGCGCCTCAGGAACCTCACCTATGCAGCACCCATTCAACTCGAGATGACACTTGTCCAGGGCGAAGAAGCACAGGATCCGATCATCACCACCATCGGGCAGTTGCCGGTGATGCTGGGTTCGGCCGCCTGCAACCTCTTCAACATGAGCGACCCCGAGCGGATCGAGCACGGTGAAGATCCCCTCGATCCCGGCGGCTACTTCATCGTCAACGGCACGGAACGCGTGCTGATGACGCTCGAAGACCTTGCCTCGAACAAGATCATGACCGAGTTCACCGAGCGCTACAACGAGCGGATCTACGTGGCAAAGGTCTTTTCGCAGTACCGGGGCTACCGCGCGCTCGTGATCGTCGAGCGGAACAGAAAAAACCTCCTTGAGGTCTCGTTCCCCTCGGTCGCCGGGCACCTCCGGTTCATCGACCTGATGCGGGCGCTGGGGCTGCAGGGCGACCACGACATCGTGGAGGCGGTCTCGACCGATGAGGAGATCCTCACCTTCATGATGCAGAACCTGGAGGAGAGCGAGTGCGACACCGTCGACGACGGCGTTATGTACGTCGGGAAGAAACTCGCCCCGAACCAGACCCGCGACTATCAGCGCAAGCGCGCGGAGTTCGTGCTGGACAACTACCTCCTCCCGCACCTGAACTACCTGATGCCGGTGGGCCTGAAAGAGGAAGACCCCGGCTACCGGTCGGCGGTTGAGGGTGTCCGCCTTGCAAAGGCTCACTTCCTCGGCCGCATGGCCGAGGCCTGTTTCGACCTGGTGCTTGACCGGCGCCGGATCGACGACAAGGACCACTACTCGAATAAGAGACTGAAACTTGCCGGCGACCTGATGGAAGACCTCTTCCGGATCTCGCTCAACCGCCTGACGCGCGACGTGAAGTACCAACTCGAGCGGGCGAGCATGCGCCACCGCGACCTCTCGATCGGGACCGCCGTGCGCGCGGACGTCCTGACCGAACGGCTGCTGCACCCGCTTGCCACCGGCAACTGGGTGGGCGGGCGCAC
>JAQVVW010000046.1 GCA_028698765.1 Methanoculleus sp.
ACGTGCTGGAGGCGGGACGATGATCGAGATCTACCCGAACCTCTACGTCGGGACGCAGGAGGACTACGAGGTCGCGGTGGAGGCGCACGAGACCTGGTGCGTGGTACACGCCTGCCGGAGCCCCTACCACTGCCTGGCGGTCACCTACTCGCCCCTTGAGACGGTGCCGCCGGATCACCCCGAATATCTGGTTGCCCGGCGGGGGAACCGGCTGATGCTCAACCTGGTCGATGCGAGGGACCCCGACGAGATACCGAAGGAGGCGATCGACGCCGCTCTCGCCTTCATCCACCGGTGCCTCTCGGGGGGGCGGCAGGTGCTGGTCCACTGCGGGTTCGGGGTATCCCGGTCGGCGGCGATCGGGCTCCTCTATCTCGCGGCCTACACCGACGTCCTGCCGACGGAGGGGTTTGCCGAGGCCGAGGAGGCCTACCGCAGAATCTACCCGCCCTATAAACCCGGGCGGGGGATACGGGGTTTTCTCGCCGCGCACTGGGACGAGTACGCGAGGAGCCGGGTGGCGGCGTGACCGCGGTCGCGGTTCTACGCGCACCTCTACCGGATCGAAGAACCCGACGACGTGGCAGCGGTTCTCGCCGGCCACCGGGAGGCCGCCCACCACTGCGCCGCCTTCCGGTGCGGCTCACTCGAGGAGTTCAAGAACGACGGCGAGGTCGGCCGGCCGGGGAGGATCCTCCTCGACCTCCTCCGGAGGCACGCCCTCGAGAGCCACGCGCTGGTGGTCTCGCGGGTCTTCGGGGGGGTTCTCCTCGGCCCGGGCAACGTCGGGCGGGCGTTCCGCGATGCCGGGGAGGCGGCGATCCGCGAGGCGGGGGCTACCCGCTGATGGGAACCCGGCGCCGGGCGTCGCGGATATCCCCGGAGAGGATCGCCGAGACGGAAGCAAAGGCGGCAGTCCGGGCGAGGACCGCCCGGAGCGCCGCGGCCGGCACCGTGTAGCGCTCACCGGTGACGAGCTCGAAGACGACCGCCTTCCCCGCCCGCGACCGCTCCGCGCGGCCGACCGTATCCCCGAGAACCGGGCCCCAGTCGTCGTGAAGGAGCCCGATGCGGGCGGGGCGCCGGCCGCCGAGCGCCTGCTGGAGCTCGCCGACCCTGGCCCCGAACCGCCTGCCGTCGAGGGCGATCTCGACGATACGGCAGGGTCTTCCCCATTCGTCGACCGCGGCGCACCTGCTGTTCTGGAGGTAGCCTGCTCTCTCTAGCATACTCCCGGGGTCGCCCGCAGGGGTTTAAAAACCACGCCGTGCGCGGGGTGAAAGTGAGAGGTTCAGTACGTCGGCATCTCCCACGCCCGCCACCTCGTCCGCCCACGGGCGAGGAGGAACACCGCCGGCAGGATGAGGAAGAGGCTCAAGGCCGCGTATCCCGGGTCGATGATCGAGGCGAAGATGAGGAGCAGGAGCGCCGGGCTTATCGCGAGCAGGTAGCGGAGGAAGACCCCGGCGGAGTAGAGCATCACGTTCGGGTGGAGCCCCGTGAGGTAGACCGTCACCGCGAGGGTGTAGGCCGAGACCGAGGCGAACGCGGCGAGGGCCGGGAAGAACGTCCCCACCCCGCCCGAGGTCGCCGCCGCGAGCACGAGCACCGCCGCCGGGAGGAGGTTCAAAAGAGCGTAGCTCTTCAGTTTCGCGTCGATCACCTTCGAGACCTCCACCGGCAGGAAGGTGTAGGAGGTGAAGGAGTCGAACTCGGTCAGCCAGTTGTAGATCGTGGCCGATATCACCCCGAGCAGAACCGCGAAGACCACCAGCGGATCGATCCCCGGGATGAACCGGATCAGGACCTGAAGGCAGATCCAGACGAGGGCGAGGGGGAGGAGGAACGAGAAGATCACCTTCCCGGCACCGCCTTCGCTCCGGAGGAGGTCGAGGGCGTCTTTCGCGATGAAGTGCGCGCCGCCGAGGCCGCGGAGTCTCTCCGCGAGAGGATCGAGACGATTTCTGAACCGCTTCGTCCGGTCGGGGTAATCGACGGCGACGAGGAGGACGGATGCGGCTGCCGGCACCAGGATGAGCAGGAGCGAGAGTGCGAGCGGTTCCACCGCGGGGTCGAGGAAGAAGGCGTACGGGGGGAGGAGAGAGGAGACGGTGATCGCCCCGAGGCCGTACGCCGCGAGCGCGGCAACCGCGAGCACCGCTGCCGTTCCGGCGAGGAGCGCGACGGAGCGTGCGTAGAGGGTCGAGAGGAAGCAGACGGCGGAGAGCCCGAGGAGAAAGGCGAGGGCGAGGGAGACGAACGCGAGGAGCCCCAGGCCCGGGTCGAGGCCGACGAACGGCGTCGCCGCGGTGAACCCGGCCGCAAAGGGAAGGACGTAGAGCAGGATGTAGTAGACGGTATCCTTTACGAGGAAGGCGGCGAAGATCCGCCGTTCCGAGACCGGGAGGCTCCGGGAAGCGTAGGCGATGAGGCTTGCCTGCCCGAACCGCCGGTTCATGAACTCCCGGCCCATGAGGCCGAACGACCCCACCATCACGCCCATGAGCAGGAAGAGGGCGTGGATAAGGAGCGCGACCACGTCGTACGGGAAGACGTCTGCAAAGATCGGGAGGGTGAGCGATCCGAAGAACGCGAATATCGCGATGACCACCGGGAAGAGCGCGAACCCGAGGCTCCCGAAGACCGTCGAGTGCATCCGCCACTCTTCCTTCATCATCGCGAAAAAGAGGTCAGGCACCGGCATCGCCCCGCACCAGGTCGAGGAAGAAGGACTCGAGGTGCCTCCCGGTCGCGACGAGATCCTCGACCGGGCCGGTGTGAAGGATCCTGCCGTTGTGGATGATCCCGATACGGTCGCAGATCTCTTCGGCGATCTCGAGGATGTGGGTGGAAATGAAGATGGTCCCGCCGCCCTGGACGTAATCCACGAGAAAGTCCTTGACCGTCCGCTGCATGATGGGATCCAGGTTGATCAGCGGCTCGTCGATGAGGGCGAGACGGGGCTCGTGGAGGAACGCCTGCGCAAACATCAGTTTCTGCCGGGTGCCCCGCGAGAGATCCTTGCAGAGGACGTCCCGCTTGTCGCGAAACTCCAGCAGGTCGAACCAGCGGTCGCATCGCTCGTCCACCGAATCGAGGTTGCGGATGCCGGCCACGAAGTGCAGGTACTCCTCCGCGGTGAGGAAACTTGGCGGCGTCTCCTGCTCGGGGATGATCCCGACGAGCCCCCGGACCCCGATGGGGTCATTCGCCGGATCGAGCCCCATCACCCGGGCGGAGCCTGACGTCGGCGGAATCTGTCCGGTCAGCATCCGGATCATCGTCGTCTTCCCCGAACCGTTCGGCCCGAGCAGGCCGAAGAGTTCTCCCTCCGCAACAGAGAACGATACCCTGTTCACGGCGGCGATGTTGCCGTAGTTCTTCGTGAGTTCGGTTGCCTCGATCATCTGCCGCACGCGAGTCACCCTCCTTCGGGCCTTCTTGATGGAAGATCGGTAAACGGCGCATATAATACCTTTCAATCTTCTTTCTTCGCAGTGAGGTCGTATCTACAAAAACGAGCATTCCGCCCACGCCGTTCTTCCGGCGCCGCCCCGGGCGGCCTATCCACCGCCGGACGCCTCCCGCACCCGGGTATGGATAGGCATAGGTATCCCGATCGGTACCGGAGCCTATGGACGAGCAGGAACGGTATGCGCGTGCGAGGAGGCGTATCGAGGAGATCCGGGGATTCTATGAACACCTCGTGCTCTATATCGCCGTCAACCTCATCCTCTTCGGGATCAACATGCTCTTCAGCCCCGACTCGCTCTGGTTCTACCGGGTGGCGTTCTTCTGGGGGGATTGGGTTGGTGATCCATGGGTTCGGCGTCTACGTCGAAGGCCGGATATTCGGCCGGGAATGGGAGGGGCGCAAGGTCCGGGAGTACATGGAGCGCGAAGAGCGGCGACGAGCCGGTTCCTGCCCGGACTGCAGGGTGACAGAAGCACTTATCAGGTGGAGCGGGTAATGCCCGTCGCAATGAAGACGGAGATACCCTATGACCGGTTTGCCCACGTTCCGGAGCGGATCTTCGGGCTGGTCGACCTCGCGTACAACCTCTGGTGGAGCTGGCACTCCTCGGCGAGCACGCTCTTCAAGATGCTGAACCGGGCGGAGTGGAAGATGAGCGGCCACAACCCGGTCCGGATGCTCCTCGATACCCCGCCGCGGTTCTTCGAGCGGGCGGCGGCGAACCCGGAGTACCTCCGCCGCTACGACATCATCATGCACCGGTTCCACGAGTACATGACGCCGGGAACGAGCTGGTTTGCACAACACTATCCCGAGCGGGCCCCACTGACGATCGCCTACCTCTCGAGCGAGTTCGGGCTGCACCACTCGCTCCCGCTCTACGCGGGAGGACTCGGGATCCTCGCGGGCGACCACGTCAAGGCATCGAGCGATCTCGGCGTGCCGACGGCCGCAGTCGGGTTCATGTACGCCGAAGGCTATCTCCACCAGCACATCGAGGCGGACGGGTGGCAGAAGAACGTTGCGGAGATCCTGGACCGCGACGCCGCCCCGATTCTCCGGGTGGCGGGCGACGACGGGAGGCAGCTCGTGGTGCAGGTGCCCCTGATCGACCCGCCGATCTACGTCGCGGTCTGGAAGGTGCAGGTGGGACGGGTTCCCCTCTACCTCCTCGATACCCATATCGATGAGAACCATCCCGAGAACCGGAACATCTCTCACCGCCTTTATTTGAAAGAGCTCGAGTGCCGGCTCCGGCAGGAGCTGGTGCTCGGCATCGGCGGGAGGAAGGTTCTCCATACCCTCGGCGTGGATTACTCGGCGATGCACCTGAACGAAGGGCATTCGGCGTTTGCCCTCCTTGAGAGGCTCCGCGAGCGGCTCGTGGCCGGGATGCCCCCCGATGAGGCGCGCGAGCAGGTCAGGGGCACCTCGGTCTTCACCACCCATACCCCTGTGGCGGCCGCTCACGACGTCTTCCCTGAGGACCTGATGGCGAAGTACTTCCGCAGTTACTCCTCGTCGCTCGATCTTACCTGGGACGAGTTCATGGCGCTCGGTGACGATCCGCATAGCCCGGGCGCCGGGTTTAACATGACCGCTTTTGCGCTCCGGATGACCCGGTTCCACAACGGCGTCTCCCGGAAGCACGGCGAGGTCGCCCGGGAGATGTGGCGGCCCCTCTGGCCGGATCTGCCCGTTGAAGAGATCCCGATCGACGCTATCACGAACGGTGTCCACATGCCTTCATGGCTGAACCACCGGATCGAGACGCTCTTCGACCGGTATGTCGACACGATCTACCCGAACTGGCGGGAAGACTACGACAACCCGGCCATCTGGGAGATGATCGACGAGATCCCGGACGAAGACCTCTGGCGCGAGCACCAGTGGCTGAAGATGAAGCTCTTCGCCCGGATCCGGGAAAGAAAGCGCCGCAAATGGGCGAGACACCGGGATGAGCCTTCAAACCTCGCTGCGGAAGGGCTGATGCTCGACACATCGGCGCTGACGATCGGGTTCGCCCGGCGGTTTGCCGAGTATAAGCGGGCGGATCTCATCTTCGAGGACCTGGACCGGCTGGAGAAGATCGTGAACAACCGCTGGAGGCCGGTGCAGTTCATCTTCGCCGGGAAGGCCCACCCGGCCGACGAACGGGGCAAGCAGATCCTGCAAAAGATCTACCAGTACTCGCAGGATCCGCGGTTCGGCGGCCGGATAGCGTTTGTCGAGGACTACAGCGAGCAGCTTGCGCGCTACATGGTTCACGGCGTCGATGTCTGGATGAACACCCCCGTCCCGCTGATGGAGGCGAGTGGCACGAGCGGTATGAAGGCGGGGATGAACGGGGTGCTGAACCTCTCGGTTCTGGACGGCTGGTGGGTCGAGGGCTACAACGGCAGGAACGGTTGGGGTTTCGAGGGCCACGCGACCGCCCCTGGTGATAACCGGGCCGATGCGGAGACGATCTACGATCTCATCGAGAACGAGGTTGCGCCGCTCTACTACTCGCGGACGATGAATGACGTCCCTCCGAAGTGGGTCCGGATGATGCGGGAGTCGATAAAGAGCATCGCTCCGCAGTACTGCTCTCTGCGGATGCTCAAGGAGTACGTCACCCGGTACTACCCTTCGGTCTGCAGGTATGCGGCCGAGCCGGGGAGGCAGGTGGCCGGGCTGGAAGAGGCCTGCCTCCCCCGTTGACCGGTTCCGGCAGATTCCTGGGGAAACGGGGGCTACATAGCGAGGTGTATGCCGTCCCTTCCAGTAGCGTTTCGGCCTGAAGCGAGAGAGAACTACCCGGCGCTCGACCTCCCTACCGTGCTCCTCCTCGCGGTCGGCGTCGCCGCCGGGGTCTTCGGCCTCTACTTCCTCTACGCCGCAATACGGTTCATCGCCGCATTCTTTGGCCTGGGGGTGCCATGAAACCGCTTGCATACGTATTTCCGAAGCGGCCCCCCGGGACCGGCCGTAGTCAAGGTTTTTAGCGGGCGGTCGCCCATATCCTACTATCGATACGCGGTAGGTCCCCGGAGATGGAGTGGAAGGACGTTATCCCGGTTCTCGTGGGCGGGCTCGTGATCCTGGTCGTCGCCCTCGTAGTGAAACCCGCCCTCCTCGGGGAGCCGATCGGTCTCGGCTCCCCCGGGCCGGTGCCGACCCCGGCGTCGCCCGCATACATCCCGCCCGCGCCGGTACCGGCGCCGACGCCGTTCCCCGACGACGGCGAGGCCTACACCCGGAACTTCCGGTGGACGGCGATCGACGGCGGCGTCCAGACGACGCGGGTCACGGTTCCGGAGGCGCTCTTCCGTGAGCACCGGGAGGCGCCGCGGCTCAGCAAGTCTGCCTCCTGGGGGAGGTATGCGCTCGCGGATGTCGACCGGCCGGTTCTCGTGGACCTTGCCCGCCGGATCGCGCCTCCGACCGCCAATCCCGATGAGGAGTACTTCCGGCTGATGAACCTCGTCTTCTTCGTCCAGCAGATCCCCTACGATATGGACGACAACGCGACCTCCTACACCGAGGGCGTCCTCCCCCGTTATGCTATGTACTGGGAGGACGGCGTCGAGTATCCGAAATACCCCGTCGAGATGCTCGTCGACGGGAGGGGGGACTGCGAGGATGCGGCCATCCTGATGGCGGGGCTCCTCGACGCCCTCGGCTACGATACGGTGCTGCTCGGATACAAGGGTCACATGGCCCTCGGCATCCGGATGAACGAGTTCAACCCCTACTACGCGAAGTACACGCCGCGGTACTTCACGCATGAGGGACAGCACTACTATTTCATCGAGGGGACGGATTTTTACTGGAGTAACGTCTCGGTCGGTTCCACGTCGATCCGGGGAAGACCGTTTCCCATCGGGGATGCCGCCGGCACAGGTATCCCGAGCGTGCAGTCGGAGACACCGGAGATCGTCCCGCTCCGCTACATCCCCACGCCGGGAGAATATCACATTCACCCGGCCCGTCTGTCCGGGGGTGGAGCGTGACCCGCATGGATCCCGGTCCCCCTGAGGCGTCCGGCCTGAAGATCCCCAAACTCCCGGACCTGAAGATCCCGAAACTGGCCGTCGACCGGAGGAAGGCTCTCACCGCCGCCGGGGCGGCGGTTGCCGCGATCGCGGTTCTGCTGGTCGGGGGGTTGCTCGCTATGAGTTACAACGAGGCTCAGCAGGTTGCTGCGTTCGAAAGCCACATCTCGGCATCGGAGGCCGATCTCTTCCGGGTCTCCGATAAGATCTCCGCGCATATGCGCATTCCCACAGACGACCTCTCGGTTGCCGAATGCGATGCTCATGCCCGGGAGTTTGCGGCAATCGCGAGGTACGGCAGGGATGTTACGGCCTACCATCGCCAGATCGTCGCGGCAGATGCCGTCCCGGAGGCCTACGCCGGGGCGCAGTCGGCCTACGCCCGGGCGCTCGACAACCTGAACCGCGCGTTCACGCTCTGGTCGTCGGCCGCGGGTGCCTACGAGGTGCGGGATTACCGGGCGGCAGACCGAAACCTCGCAGAAGCAGACAGTGCGTGGCGGGAGTACGGCGCCGCGATCGCCGATTACGACCGCGAACTCCGCGCCGCAGAAGAGGGGGCGGAAGTTCCTCCCGCCTAGACGAGGTACTTCTCCGGAACCCTGATGGTGATGGTGAGCGACTTCAACGACTCCGAGCGGATGGTGAAGTAGTAGTCGTCATACCCTTCCTGGATGATGAATTGTTCTTCTTTTCAGTTCGAATCTTTTCCAGGAACAAGGATATCGTTCCGGGAGTACCTGATTTCCTTGACGATCCGGTT
>JAQVVW010000047.1 GCA_028698765.1 Methanoculleus sp.
GCACTACTACCTGGATGCCGTGGTCCCGACGAACGCAAGTGAGCCCGCCATCCCGAAGACCGGCGGCTACGTCATCTCCACGAACACCTCCTACACCTGGGAGAACGTGACGCCGGGCGAGCACAACTTCTCGGTCCAGGTGGTCAACAACGACCACACGCCGCTTATACCGCTCGTGTTTGACACGGTCAACGTGACGGTCGGCGGGAACGCGACCGGGAACGCGACGGTGGTGAACCTCACCGCAGAGAACATCGCCTTCGATACGAATACCATCACGGTCCCCGCGGGGGCGAACGTGACCGTTCACTTCGTCAACAAGGACTCCGGCATCCCGCACAACTTCGCCGTCTACGACAGCAATCTCCGTTCCAAATCCATCTTCGTGGGCGATATCATCACCGGGCCCGCCGAGACGGACTACACGTTTATGGCCCCCTCAAAACCCGGGACCTACTACTTCCAGTGCGACGTCCATCCCTCCATGAACGGTAATTTCATCGTGCAATGATGCAGGACCGGAGCGGCGTGGGGACGGGGATAACCCTGCCTCTCCTCTCTTTTGCGCCTATCCGGTGCTACACCAGTTCGTGCCTGCGGAGAAACTCCCGGATCTCCCGTGACTCCACCCAGCCCCTGTCGAGCCGTTTGACGAGATCGTTGATCCGCCAGACCTGTTTGCGGATCCGCTCCGACGCCTGCTCGTCATCCATGAGATCCGCCGTGGCGAGGATGACCTGCAGGGGCAGGCGGATGTGGTCGCCGAGGATAGCGAACTGCTCCATATTCTGCTCGATCTGGGTGAACGCCTGGTGCCGCATCTCCTCAGAGCGTCTCTGCTCGGTGATATCGTAGGAGAGCACCGCGACCCGCACCACGTTTCCCTCTGCATCCGCGACCGGGAAGAGGGAGTTGTAGAGGACCATCCCGTCCCGCTCATCGACAAACCGGACCGGCCGGGCTGTCGAGAAGACCTCCCCGATGATCTCTCTCCGTCTCGCAGCAACATCCGGGGGGAGGATATCGAATATGCTCGCGCCCATGAGTTCCTGAACGCTCCTCCCGAACCTCCCGGCAACCACCTCGTTCAGGGCGAGGATGGTGCCGTCGCGGTCGAGGAGCATCACTACGTTCGGAGAGGCGTTCAGGAGCGCCCGGAACCGGCTTTCGCTCTCCAGGAGGGCCGCTTCAGCCCGCTTGCGCTCACGGATGTCGATCCCGATCCCGACACGCGTATCGTCGGAGAGGCGGATGTTGGCCCAGGCAGTCTCGACGACGGAGCCGTCCTTTGCGATCAGCAGGAGGTCGCGCCACCCCGGCCTCAAGGACTGCATGTAGTCGCCGGCCACCTTCCGGTACTCCGGGTCGGGGAAGAACCTCGCCATCAGGTCGCCTCTGGCCCCGTCCTCCTTCGACCAGCCGAGCACCCTCTGGAACTCGCGGTTGAGGCGGAAGAATCGGAGGTCCGGGTCATAGATCGTGATCATCACCGGGATGGCGTCGACGATCCCCTGCAGGAGTTCCTGCTGGTACTCCAGCGCCTGCCGGGACTGTTTCTTTTCTGTGATATCCGCCGTGACGCCGACGGCCCGGACGATATCTCCTGCCTGATCCCTCATGATCTCGCCCCGCGACTCCAGCCAGACAACGGCTCCGGTGTCGGGGCGGATGATCCGGTACTCGGTGTGATAGGGGCCGCTGTGCTCTCCGTCGGCGCGCAGGCGGTCGATATCGTCAGGATGGATCAGCGCCAGCCTCTCCTCGGGCCGGGGGAAGGGCGGCCGGCCGTAGATCCCTTCAAAGTCGCCGCTGATCCGGAGCCGGCCGGCGGTGGGGTCCCAGTCCCAGGCGATCATCCTCGCGGAGGTGAGGGCCAGTTCGAGCCGCTGCTGCTGGAGGCGCAGTTCCTCTTCCATCCGCTCCCGGTCGGTGATCTCGGTGCTGATGCACCCGAGCAGGTCTTTCCCGATGGGAACGGCGGAGGAGATGTAGTGGCGGTTGCCCCAGAAACTGTTCTCATACCTCTGCCCGACGCCTGACGCCATGATCTCCCGCGACCTCGCAATATATTCGGCCATCTCCTCCACGCCAAGGAGTTCGGTGACGCGCCTCCCGACGATCTCGTCCAGCCTGCCGAGGTCGCGCTGTGAGACCGGGTTTGCGTCACGCAGGATCCAGTCCACGATCTCGCCGTGCTCATCGCGGACCACCTCGAAGATGTTGATGGCATCATCCGTATTCTCGAAGAGTTTCCGGTGTTTCTCCTCGCTCGCCTGCAGTTTCTCTTCCATCCGTTTCCGGTCGGTCACATCGGAGAGGACCGCTACCGCATAGTGCATGATGCCGCTCTCGTCATATATGGGGGCGGAACTGGCGTTTATGTAAACCCAGGTACCGTCTGCCCGGAGGATCCGGAACTCCTCATCCCTCACCACCTCTCCGCTGGCGACCGACCGGGCAATCGGCCACTCCTCGGGCAGGTAGGGCCGCCCATCAGGGCGAAGTCCACTGAATGCCCTGATATCGCGCGGCATGTCAGGCCGCCCCCATATCCGGCGTAACTGCTCGTTGTAGTGTATGAGCCTTCCCGACGGGGCTTCGGCGATGGCGACGCCCTCGGGCATCTGTTCGATGATGGCCTGCAGCAGGGAACGCTCCTCCTCAACTCTTGCGAGGAGCCGGTCCAGCTCTCTGCTCTCCGGGAGCGTCGGGTGCTCCGGCGGCCGCTCCCGGATCAGCCACCGCTTCTCCCCGGCGCCACAACCGGCGGCGGTGATCGCGACCCGGACCGGGGCGCCGTTCCGGGAGCGCAGGGTTGTCTCCCGCGATACGCACGCTCTCCCGGCGCGGAGGTCCGCGAGCATGTGAGTTAAATCCGGTTGCGCGTCGGGGTGACAGCATCCCGGAAGGAGCGTGCCCGCCAGCGGCTCCCCGAGGAGGGCTACTGCCGCCGGGTTTGCGTCGGTGATCCGGCCGTCTGCGTCCGTCACCACGAACCCGTCGGGGGAGGACCCGAGGAGATCCCGGAGTTGCTGCCGCTCCTCCTCCACCCGGGTTGCGGCTGCGGCCAGGCTTTCTGCAGCACGGAGAAGTCTCCCGAGCGAGGCGCTGTTGCCGGAATCTTCCGGCGTCCCGGGAGTGAGTTCACCGATACACTCCCTGACGGCGCAAATCTGCTGATTTAAGGAGTTTTTCTGCATATCTAGTTGTTTCCACCATACCTTGGGTGTGCATTTTTCTCAAGTCACTAAAAACGCACAGAACATGGGCAAGGCCCGCGGACTGAGGGGTAACCCGCTCCATAAGATTATCCAGGTTATCATACGCCGGCACATACAAGCTTCTGACCGGTGAGGCGACATTTGAGTGAACCAAGCTCTCGTGCGTGTATTGTGTCGCGGGCCAAGGGCTGTTACGCTCAGTGCATGCCGCCTGTTTGAAGATATACTTTCCCGAGTCATCTCAGCCGGGACTGCCGGACCGGGGGGAACGGTTCCCGGGCATCCGACCGGAGAATCCGGCCCTGCTTCCGTGCGCCGCCGGATCGATCCCGGTGTCCATATGCCCCTCCGGGAAAAGGTTAATACCCGCGGCGGAGAGGAACGGCCCGTCATGGATAGCACGGGAAAGGAGGTGAAGATCGCCCGGTTCCTCATCACCATATCAGTGATCTTCGGGCTCTTTGCGGTTGTGACGCTCCTCGCTATCGGGATCGGCGGCCTTGCGGGGAGGACCGGCATTCCCGGCACCTCCCCGGCGGGGGCGCTCCTCCTTGCCGCAGTCAAGGCCGCCGGGACCGGGTTTGGGCTTGCGGCGTACCGGACGATCACCCGGGGCGACCTCCGGAGGGCCGGGCGATACGCTCTCGCCGCAAGCCTCCTCCCGCCCCTCGACCTGCTCGCGCTCTTCGCCGGGCTGCTCGCCCTCCTTCCGCACAGGGAGGGCGAGGCGGGGTGACGGGCAGAGATCTGAACCCCGGCGGCGGGCCGCGTATCGTCTCCTGGAACGTCACGGCCCGGTGCAACCTCGCCTGCGCCCACTGCTACATCGATGCGGACAGGCACGGCTCACCCGGCGACCTCGACACCGCTGAAGGTATGGCCCTGATCGATCAGATCGCCGCCGTCGGCCGGCCCATCTTGATCCTCAGCGGGGGCGAACCGCTCCTCCGCCCCGATATCTTCGACCTCGCCGGGTATGCCGCCGGGCGCGGACTTCGGGTCGCCATGGGCACGAGCGGCGTCCTCGTCACCGACGCCGTCGCGGGCCGGGTACGGGATGCGGGTATCCGGAAGGTGGCGGTCAGCCTCGACTCCACGGACCCGGGGGTTCACGACGCCTTCCGGGGCGTCAGCGGCGCCTGGGAGGGGGCGGTCGGCGGTATCCGCGCTCTTCGGAGAGCGGGTATCCCCGTCCAGGTCCACACGACGGTCAGCGGGTCTGACGCCAGCGAGATCGACAGGGTCATCGCGTTCGGGAAGAACCTCGGCGTCCGCGACTACCAGTTCTTCTTCCAGGTCCCGACGGGCCGGGGAGAAGACCTCGCCTGCATCCCGCCGGAGGCCCATGAGGCGGCGATCGGGCGAATCCTCGCGCACGCCCGGGAACCGGGGCTCTCGGTCCGGCCGACCTGCGCCCCGCAGTTCGTGCGGGTGGCCGCCCGGATGGGGCTTGACCCTTCACGGTGGGGCAGGGGGTGCATCGCCGGCACCGGGTACTGCCGGATCACCCCGGCCGGGGACGTCACACCCTGCCCGTACCTGCCCGTCCCGGCCGGAAGCGTCAGAAAGAAAGCCTTTGGCGATATCTGGCACGGCTCCGATCTCCTCGCCGCGCTCCGCGATCCCGACCGCCTCGGGGGGAAGTGCGGCCGGTGCGAGTACCGCCGGGCCTGCGGCGGGTGTCGTGCGCGGGCCTACGGGGTCAGGCGCCGGCGCGGCGATATCCTGGCGGAAGACCCCTGCTGCCCCTACGATCCGGAGCAGGGAGAGGTGAAGCATGACTGACCGGCACCTGGATACCCTTGATCGGCAACTCCTCGAGGTACTGCAGGACGACTTCCCCCTGGCCCCGCGACCGTGGCGCGAGATCGGAAGCCGTCTCGGCGTACCGGAGGCCGAGGTGCTCCGGCGGGTGCGCCGGCTCACCGACGAGGGCATCATGCTGACCGTCTCGCCTGTCCTTGAGTCGGCGCGGATCGGCCTTCCGGCCTCCACGCTCGTCGGCATGCGGGTCCCGCCGGACCGGGTGGACGAGTCTGCGTCGGTCGTCAACCGGGAACCCGGGGTCTCGCACAACTACCTCCGGGACCACGACTACAACCTCTGGTTCACGCTCGCTGCTCCTGACGGCGCTGCCCTGCGCCGGACGATGGAGGAGATCGCCGCCCGAACCGGCGTCTCCCCGGCCGACCTCCTGGACCTGCCGGCGGTGCGGCGGTTCAAGATCGGCGTCCGGTTCCGGTTCTTCCCGGACGGCGACGGAGGGGATGGCACATGAACGACCGTGACCGTGCGCTCCTCCTCAGGCTCCAGGAGGGCGTTCCGCTGGTGGAGGAGCCCTACCGGGCAATTGCGGAAGAACTCGGCATGACGGAGGCGGAGGTGATCGCCCGGATAGAGACTCTCCTCTCACGGGGCATCGTCCGGCGGTTCGCGGTGCGGATCGATCACCGGAAGGCCGGCATTCTGGTCAACGCCATGGTCGCGTGGCGGGTGCCGCCCGGAGACGTGGCGCGGGCGGCGGAGGTCATGGCCCGGTCCCCGGAGGTGACACACTGCTACGAGCGTGCCGTCGTCCCCGGCAGGTGGGACTACAACCTCTATATCGTCCTGCACGGCCGGCGTCGCGACGAGGTCGACCGCTTCGTTGACCGGCTCTCCCGGGCGACCGGCATCGGCGACTACACGGTCCTCGTCAGCACCCGGGAACTGAAACGCACGCCTCTGGGGCTCGCGCTTCTCTCTCTGGAGGGAGTCAGGTGATCCGGTTCACGCACCTCGTGCACGGGGAGGGGCCGGTCAGCGGTCCGGCAGCGGCGCACAGCGGCCTTGCGCTTGCTGAGGGCCGTCCGGGGCCTGTGGTCTTCTGGAACGTCACCTCGCAGTGCAACCTCGCCTGCACGCACTGCTACCTCCGGTCCGGGCCCGGCCGGAGGCGGGAGGACGAGCTGACGACAGACGAGGCGACGGCGCTCATCGACGACCTTGCCGGGGCGGGCGTCCCGCTCCTCCTCTTCTCGGGCGGGGAACCGCTGGTGCGGGAGGACTTCTGGATCCTCGCGGCGCACGCTCGCCGGCGCGGTCTCCCCGCAGTCCTGAGCACCAACGGGACCCTGATTACCCCCGATATCGCTCGAAGGCTCCGGGATGTCGGGATCGGGTATGCCGGGATATCCCTCGACGGCGCAACGTCGGCGACCCATGATGCGTTCAGGAGGGTGCCGGGGAGTTTCGACCGTTCGGTGCAGGCGCTGAGGAACTGCATCGATGCTGGACTTCGGTGCGGCGTCCGGTTCACGGTCACGAAGAGGAACCACGACGAACTCGGGCGTCTGATCGCGCTTTCGCGGGCGCTCGGGGTGCACCGGTTCTGCGTCTACTGGCTCGTCCCGAGCGGGCGGGGAGGCGACGTCCACGCCGACCTGCAGGTCGGGCCCGGGGAGGTGCGGGCGGTCCTCGACCGGGTCTACCGGGAGGCCCTCCGGACCGATCCCGCGACGATGGAGTTCCTGACCGTCGATGCTCCCCAGGACGGCGCCTGCCTGCTTGCGAGGCTGGAAGCAGATGCAAACCCGGCGTACGACCGGGCATACCGCCTCCTTGCCCGCACGGGCGGGTGCAGCGCCGGGAGGCGGGTGGCGAATATCGACCCTTCCGGAAACGTCTATCCCTGCCAGTTTGCGCAGTTTGAGGAATTCCTGGCGGGCAACATACGGGACCGGCCGTTTAGCGATCTCTGGAACGACCCCGGGAACCCGGTGCTCGCGGCGTTCCGGGCGGGCGGGGCACGTCCCGGGAGTTCATGCGGCACCTGCGGACGGCGGGAGGTCTGCGGCACGGGGTGCAGGATCCGGGCCTACGCCCGGGGCGGCGATCTCAACGGCGGCGACCCGCTCTGCCTCCGGCAGGGATGATCCAGCCGGGAGGGCAACATATAAATAGCGGGTGCGTTATGGTCTCCCGCATGAGGCCTAATGTAATCCTTCTCGTGGCGCTCCTCGTCGTGAGCGCCGGTGTTCTGGCCGCGGGGTGCACTATGCCGGGTGGAAACGTCACACCGCCGACGGCCCCGCCGACCGGGACCGAAACACCGTCTGTTACAGAGACGACAGCCGCCGGGACCGAAACCCCTGCCGCCACGGCGACGACGGTGGCGACCGTCACAACGGCAGCGACCACAACCACCGGGACACCGTCCGCCACGGCGACGACGGCAGGAGCAAACGTCACAACAGCGGCGACCACCGCAGCAGCGGGCGGCAAGACTGCGACCGTTGACCTGACTGCCGAGAACATCAAGTTCGACAAGAGCACGATCACGGTGCCGGCGGGAGCGGCGGTGACGGTGAACTTCAACAACAAGGACTCCGGCGTCCCGCACAACTTCGCTGTCTACACCGACTCCTCCGCGAGCCAGAATATCTTTAAGGGCGACACCGTCACCGGCCCGGCGACGACCACCTACACCTTCACCGCACCCGCGACGCCCGGCACCTACTTCTTCCGCTGCGACGTCCACCCCCAGCAGATGACCGGGGATTTCATCGTGCAGTAATAGCCCATCGGCGGGAGATCCACGGGATCTCCCTCTCCCCCCACTCCCGGTGCCGCCCGGCGCAACCTTTATGGCGGAGGGATCCCCATGCCCGGACCCTGGGGGATGATAATGCAGGCCGGGGGGACGCCGCCAGCATTCGGCGAGTATGATACACATGGCGATCTCAGGAAGATCGCCGTGATCCTGGTCGCGCTTGCGCTCTTCATCATCGTCCTCCTCGTCTACATCATACCCCTGCAGGGGGGGTTCATATCCTCAACAGCGATACGGGCCGGCGACCTTACGGGGGCACAACCCCGGTTCCAGGAGCAGATGCCGATCCAGGAGGTCGACCTCGGGGCCTCCGGCCGGTCGATCTTCATCGCGTTCGTGATGCTCACCCACATCCTCTTTGCGAACCTGCACCTCGGGGGCGCCTG
>JAQVVW010000048.1 GCA_028698765.1 Methanoculleus sp.
CGTCGTTGTACGTCTCCCGGGGGTAGTTTTTCAGTTTATCCAGCCTCCCCTTCACTTCCGGGGTCACCTTGATCGTTGCTTCCACACCCATACACCATAATACACCACAGGGGAACATCAACCTTTCCGGCCGGAGCAGAACCCGGCACCGGCTCTATAGCAGGGGATGCTCGTGACGAACGCCAGGGAGTTCAGCACGCTCTGGAATGCCGCAGGAGCATGACCGCGAAGAGTGCCGTGATGCCGACTGCATAATCCACCAGGATCGTATGCGGCGCAGCGTGGAGATCCGGTCAGTGCCCATACGGGCAACCGGGTATGATTGTTGCCCGGCGGGATCCAGGGCAAAAAGTGAGGGTCAGAAGTATGTCCCGCCCTTCGCGAACGCTTCCCGCCGCTCGCGTGCCATCTGCGATAGCCGCTCTTCCACCTCCGGGGTGCCGAGGACGTAGCCCTTCCAGAGGTCGGTGTAGGGTTCTTCGGGCACGACGATGATCCCTTTATGCTCAGCGACCCGGTCGAGGATGAGCGACGCCGCTTTATCGGCGGGATACGCGTCGTCGGGGATCCGGAGTTCGCCGCGGGCCTGCCCGTCGATCCCCTTGTTGAAGATCGGGGTGGCGATGTTCGCCGGGCAGATCGTCGAGAAATAGAGCCCCTTATCCGCAAACTCGTACTTCAGGCATTCGGTGAGGCCGGTGACGCCGTACTTCGTCAGGGAGTAGAGTGCCTGGAACGGAGGCGGAACGATGCCCGCTATCGAACTGGTGTTCACGACGTGCCCGAACCCCTGTTTGAGCATGATCGGCACAGCGACATGGACGCCGTAGACGACGCTCCAGATGTTGGTATCGATGATCGCCTTCCAGTCGTCGAGGGTGGCCATCTCGAACGGGATGGTTCCTCCAACGCCGGCGTTGTTGAAGAGGAGATCCAGCCTGCCCGCCTCTGCCGCCGTATCCTCGATGCCCTTCTGCACCTGCTCCTGCTTCGTCACGTCCATGACGAGCGGGCGTACCCGGTCGCCGTAGGCGGAGAGCCGGCCGGCGGCCGCGGCGACCTTCTCCCGGCTGCGTCCCGCCATGTAGACGGTTGCTCCCCTCTTTAAGAGTTCCTCGCTGATCGCATACCCGATCCCGGAGTTCGCACCGGTGACGAGGCAGATCTTGCCCGTATAATAATCAGAATCCATAATCCTCACCTGCCCTTACTCGATCACCCTTGCGCCCATCGCGCGAAGGATGGCTCTCCCCTCGACCATTACCGCCTGCGTCACCCGTTTCATGGGCAGGGACGCGAGGCTGTTGACGATGTAGTACTGGGCCGGACTCTGCATCGGGGTCAGTTTGGTCCACTTCAGGCTGCCCTTTCCGACCTCTGCCGTCTCCACCTCCATGCCCTGGGGGTAGAGGACGAACTGGGAGAGTTCCGCTCCCGGAGCCCCGACCTTCGGGATGTACCGCCACCCGAGGGTGTTCATGGTGAGGAACTGCGCCTTCAGGGCATCGAGATCCCGCCCGGTTATCGATCCTCTGGCCTCGAAGTTCATGTTGAGGAAGGTGTTCCCCTCGTAGCTGACGGTCGTGGCGAAGTTGGGCCGGACGATATGCAGGTCCTCGATATCCGCATATATCTTCGGGATGCCGGTCTGTTCCCGTCCCCCGAGGATGGGTGCGGTCTTGTTCTCCCAGACCACCAGCGTGTAGGCGCCGTCGAGTTCGTCCTTCTTCCCGTGGAACCGGACCGGCGCCGCCACGTTGATCAGGTTGTACTGGCCGCCGTGCATCCAGTTGATCTCGGTGAATTTGTTGAACGCGACCTGCACCTCGGGGGCCAGGAGTTCGAATCCCTCGGGGATGTATCTCTCAAGAAGGTCTCTCTCGGTCTCGAAACTGATGACGAGACCGGTTGCCCTCTGTGTGACCAGTGTCTCCGGGTCGAACTTTCCCCCTCCAAAGTGAACCGGCATCAAGTAGGTAAAATCGTCCTGTGGTCGGAACATACTGTTCTCCAATCTGCTTCATATCATCCCATAAGAGATATACCTTTTGAATACTACCTTCACTACACCAGATTTCAAATTTACAATCAAATTTCCCAATCCCGGGCAATTCCCGCGATTCACGACAACGTTGCCGGGTCAGCCACGTAATACGGCAAAGAGATCGAGAACGAACCCCGCTCATGGTATGAAAGAGCCAGCCGGCGTCGGAATACAAACGTATAAATAAATCCTGAATTTAGATCATGGTATTCACTCAATCGAGGATACATATCCATCGGTCTCCAGATAGAACCGGGGAGATGCAATTATGGGATCAGTCAGCCAGCCGGGAGAGAAGAGCGATCCAGTCGCGAGAGCGGAGTCCGATCTCTCCCTCGAGGTCGTCATCCTGCTCGTCTTCGGGGTGTTCATGCTCCTCTTCGGCCTGCTTCTTTTCAGGATTCACACGGGCGAACTCCCCTATGCCCCGGACAGCACCTACGGGCTCTTTCTCGTGATCGTATCGTTTCAGATCATCACGATGGGGAAGACCCCGTTCGGCGATCTCCGGCGTTCGTGGGCGGTCATCCTTCTCGGGGTCTGCACGGCGGTCTTCGGGATGGCCGCCTGCTTCATCCCCGGGCTGCTGGCCGGGCCGGTCCGCATCCTCGTCGGAGTACTCCTCTCTGCCGGGGGGGCCGCACTCCTCGCGCAGTTGTTCTTCTCCGAAGATAAGGCCCGGCTGTGGCTGAAAGTCCCGGGGGTCCTCCGGCACCTGACGATCGCCTGCATCATCGTGTACGTGCTCTCGATCGTTCTTGGCCTGGTCACGCTCCTTCCCGGCATCACGACCGACTATGTGACCGCGGTCTTCCTGATCATCTACGGCATCGGCTTCTTCTACCTCGCCTGGAGCATCCAGAAGGTCAGACGGCTGTATCCGCCGGAGGGATCGGCATGACCGACTCCCGGACAACCGGCGGCACCTGCCTGTTCCGAGAGGCATCCCTCCCCCTCTCGATTGCCCTGGTCATCCCGGTCGGCGCCCTCCTGGTCCTCCTCGGGCTGCTCCTCTTCCCGGTGAACCTGGGGTTGATCCCGTTCTCCCCGGACGGCCAGCTCGGCCTGCTGCTCGTCATCATGGCCATCCAGATGCTGGCCCTGGGCGAGACCCCGATGGGCCAGTACAAACGCTCACGGCTCCTGATCGTCATCGGGATCGCCTTCGCCGCCATGGGGATCTTCTCCTGCATCGTTCCGGGCATCCTGACCGACGTGATCCGGCAGCTCCTTGCGATCCTGAACATCGCCGGAGGAGCGATACTCCTCACGAAGCGGTTCCTCCCGATGCTGCAGGGTGCCGCCGAACCGGCTCCTCTCCCACCCATCCTCAAACGGCTCCTGGTCACCCTGACGGTCTTAAACGTCGTGGCGATCGCGTTCGGTATCAGCATGCTGCTGCCGGGCCTCGTTCCAGGCATGGTCATCGCGGGAATCGTCGTGATCAACGGCCTGCTCCTCTTCGCCCTGGTATCGATTCTCTTAAAGATCGGTTAATCCGGGGTCAAGACACCCTTTTCCCCAAACGTCCTCTCAAGACTTCCTGGTTCCTGCGATTGCCGTGAGCGGTGGAGAGAAAAGAAGCAGAAGGTATATCCCCGGATGCGGAAATCGAACTACCAGGGCAGATCGATGAAGGCTTAATGCGCCGCAAACCGGGAAGGATCCCGGAAGAACCAGTATCCGGGCGATATTGAGAATAATCTGAATGCCCTTGCCTGAAACGTTCAGAGAGTTGGCAATACCATGACTGCACCTGAACAGTATGTAAAAGGAGCCCCGGTCGATTCGGATATCGGGAGGGGACCCACCGACGCGGAGGGATCTCCCGTCTGCGGCGCCAGGATGGACACCTCGCGGGCCTATGCCGGCATTCCCGGACTGCTCCGGAAGGTCATCGACGAAAACGACACCGCTGCCTGGGCAGCGATTACGGAGAAGATCGACTATATCTACACGCATATCGGGTACGCCCTGGACAGCCTCGACCGGGAGACCGGCTTTATCGCCGGGGTAGAGTCAGGGGTGCGATCCGGCAAGAAACTCGTCTTCAAGCCCAACCTGGTCGGACCGCAGGTCATCGATCCCGCTACGCACGGTGAGGGGCTCGGCGCCCCCATCTGTACCGACTGGTCGGTGATAGCCGCCCTGATGCGGTGGTTCCACGACAACCTCGATATCGACTACCACCGGATGGCGCTCGGTGAAGCCTCCACGTCTTCCCTCCTCCTGGAGAGCGCGTTCAGCCGGCAGGCCGGCAGACCCATCACCTCCGAGGCGATCTTCGAGGGGCGAAGCGGGGACTTTTACGGCGGCTGGGGCTTCTACTTCGTTCGCCGCTACCTCGCACAGCGCCACCCTCCCTCCCACACCGACGACCCCATGAGGGGATACGAGGAGAGCGTGGCCGGCAGGTACCTCCCGCCGGGCAGGGCGGGAGACCGGCTGATGGTCTACGACCTGAACAAACTGGGCGACGACCCGTCACGGGGGAGGACGGTGCCCGTTCCCGGAGGGGCGAACTTCCCGGAGATCACCCTGCACAAGGTGATCGTGGGCGGCGGCGCAGGCGACGCCGGGGACTATCCCGGCTGCGTCCTGGTCAACGTCCCGAAACTGAAGATCCACGCCCAGGACCTCATCACCAACGCGGTAAAGAACCTGGGCATCGGCCTTTACCCGACGCAGTGCCCCTCGGGCGCATGCCCCGGGCAGATCTCGTGGAGGTATGCGCTGCCCTCCTCTGCAACGCCGAGTTTCAAGGCGAAACTGCCGCATATGCCCTGGGTCGTCGAGATGGATGCCGCCGCCAACCTGCCGGTGAAGGATGAGAACGGAGCATACGCCGCGACGAAGACCGCGGGGATGCCGGGGACCCAGGCCGACGTCATCAGGGCCGTGCAGAACCAGCAGGTCTTCATGCTACACGTCTCCGATGCGATCGACACGATCAACCTCAACCATAACGCCGAAGGAATTGCCGTCAGGATTCCCGAAGGCTACATCTGGGCGTCTCTCGACTGCGTTGCGCTGGATCATCTCTGCTCGCGGTACTGCTTCAAGACCGTTCCCATGGCCGAAGGACTGAGGCTCAAAGAAGAGAACGGCTGGACCACGGAGTTCGTCCATCACGTCCCGGTGGCGAAGATCGAGGGGCGAAACATCGTGACCGTAGAAGGGCTCGACTCACCCCTTTTCCGGTACAACCTCTACCGGTACGCCGAAGAGCGGGGGGTGGGTCGGCAGCAGTACTACGTCACCGGGTGGGACGGCACCACCGGGACGCCGCTCGCGTCTCTCGCCGGCCATCCGGGGAGGATTGAGGGCGCGGCGTTCGTCGAACTCATGACGGCGACGATGTACTACAATCCCTCCTGCATGCTGTGGGATATGCAGAAGACGCTCCTGAGTTACGCAGAGGCGCACGATCGCCTGACCGGCTCCTCGCTCGTCGAGCAGTTCATGGAGGGGTTCGACGAGAACCGCGACGGGATCATCGATTACGACGAGAACGGGCGGAAAGGGTTCTGGACACCGGGGTTCAGCATCCTGTCGCATGCGCTGGACCTCCAGATGGCCGGGGATTACGGTATGCTCGAAGGGGATTTCTACCGGACGGCAAACTACTCCCTGAAGCATACCGATCCGCGATGGAACCCCCGGGGGCACGACTTCGCCCGCGAGTATATGCTGGTCTGGATCGCGACGCATGCTTACGAGATGTCGAAGGCCGGGACGGTGAGCGATGACCCGTTTGTGCCGGGGATGCAGTGGGGCAGGGGGATGTGGCCGGGCTGGCAACTCGCGACCCGGCACCTCTTATCCGGTTATGTATACGGCGGAGTCTCCCCGGACCGGGTCAGCCCCGGTTCTCTCTACGGGACGGCGTTCAGGTACGCCGATAAGACCCTGAACGACGGCGGATACACCGGGAGCGTCGATCAGGCGGTATCCGATCCCCGTGCCGTCGAGGCATACCACAAGGCCGTCTCGAACGGGGCGAAGCCCCTGGACTTCACCCTCTACGTCCCTGCGGGGTTCGGGAGTCTCGCGGGTGTGAAGATACCCAATGTTGTAGAGACAGACGATCCTGAGAGGATATTCACGGCCCATTTCGCCGGCGGGCGGGAAATCTGGTAAGAAGGGTGCGGACAGTCTCCGCCCGGCCCCGGCAAACTCCCGGAGGCCCTGCACAGCCCGCAGGCGTGGATCCCGTCCCGTAACTTCCGGTCACCCCTCCCCTCTCTTCGCCTTCATCTCCTTCGCCCGGCCGATGAGATACTCCAGTTCCACGAGTTCCCCGGCGCTCCCGCAGGCGCCCCTGCTGCACGCCTCGTCGTGCAGCCTCCAGCACTCCTGCTCGATACGGTTGAGGTCCTCCATGGTATGAAGGTGGTAACGGGCGAGGATGTCCCCGTGTTCGCGGACGAACGCGGCGATCTCCGCGAGAAGGGCCATCCGGTCCCCCTTCGGCGCCGGCGACCCTGTGCCGCACCGGTCCGCCCTGGAAGTTGTGCGGTCCATGATACGTCCTCGCCGCCGGAAGAGTTATCCTTTCCGGAACAGGCGAGCAAAAAAAAAAGGTTGTGCGACCGGGATTGGGAGTTCATTCATCCCGTCCCGGCAATCCCTGTCATCTACGATTCGTGAACGAACCCCACATCGACGCCGACGAGCCCGACGGCGGTGCCGGACGCGTCCCGGACCGGGGCATACCCGGAGAGGATGGTGGAGGTCTCGTTGCCCCATTCGTCGACGTAGAACCAGGGTTCTGCAGAGGGCCCCTCAAAGCCGGCGAGGAACGCGGCGTCCTCATCCGTGGGCACGTAGGTGTAGCCTATCGCAGGCGCGTAGCCGTTGCCGTAGTCTACGTCAACGACGTACTCGGTGGCGTTCTCGGTCTTACGCATGGTATAGACGTAGATGACCCCGGGGTTCTCGTCCCGGAAGGTGTTGAGCCGGTCGCGGATGGCGGTGTACGCCGGGGTCTTCTCATCGCCGGGCCTGAGCGCCGCCATCGCGGCACCGTCGATCTGCCCCGCAACCTCCACCGCGAGGGCTTTCAGCCGCTCCTCGGTGACCGGGTTCCCTGCCTCGATGCCGACCATCCCGACACCGGCGCCGGCCGCGTTCTTCACGGGCGCATACCCGCAGACGAGGCTGTAGATCTCGGCCGAAGGCTCCTCAAAGCCGCGAAGGAGGACGGTGTCGAGAGCTGTCAGGGTGTAGCCGTCGCCTATCGCGACCCCGCCGTCGCTGCCGTAGTCGGCATCAACGACGTACTCGGTGGCGTTCCCGGCCCTGCGCATCGTATAGATGTAAGCGATCTCGGGGTTTTCGGTCCGGAAGGACGCGAGCCGGTCGTGGATGGCGGTGTACGCCGACGTATTCTCATCGCCGGGCTTGAGCGCCGCCATCGCGTCGCCGTCGAGCTGCCCTGCAATCTCCACCGCGAGGGCTTCGAGCTGCTCCTGCCCGATCGGGCCGTCCGGCACGAGGCAGACCATCCCGACGCTGGCGCCGGCGGCGTTCCTCACCGGAGCATACCCGTACACGGCGGAGTAAACCTCGGCGTAGGGTTCATCGAACCCGGCGAGGTACGGGGCCCCTGGGTCGGGGACGTGGTAGCCGCCGCCGATCGCGTATGCGCCGACGCTGCCGTAGTCGGCATCAACGACGTGCTCGGTGGCGTTCCCCGCCCTCCGCACCGTCGTGATGTAGACGATCTCGGGGTTTTCAGACCGGAACGCGTTGAGCCGGTCGTGGATGGCGGTGAACGCCGACGTATTCTCATCGCCGGGCTTGAGCGCCGCCATCGCGTCGCCGTCGAGCTGTCCTGCGATCTCCGCCGCGAGAGCCTTCGCCTCGTCCAGCGTGAGCACCTTCTGCGCCGGCACGGTCTCGCCGGGAGCAAATACGACCATGATCCCCGCGGCAACGACGATCAGCGCAACAATAGCGACTATCAGGATGTTCTTGACGGTCATGTCAGATATTCCTCTTTCAGGATTCTATTGCAGAAGAGGGCACTTAAACGCTCGTAAATGTGTCGCGGCGGTGTGCGGCGCTACGATGATTTCGGCGCCTGTCCGACGAGGAGCGGGGGGAGAGAAAGCGGTCGCCGTCATCGCTGCC
>JAQVVW010000049.1 GCA_028698765.1 Methanoculleus sp.
TCGTCGGGGCTCTCGTCGAGACCGGGGTCATCGCGAGCGTCGCCGGGTTCGTGGTCGAGAACGTCCACTCGGAGGGCGAGGCCATCCTGATCATCGCCTGGTTCTCGGCGTTCGCCTCGGCGATCGTTGACAACATCCCCCTCACCGCCACCCTGATCCCCCTGATCCAGGGGATGAGCGGGTCGATGGATATTTACCCTCTCTGGTGGGCGCTCTCGCTCGGTGCATGCCTCGGCGGGAACGGCACGGTCATCGGGGCTTCGGCAAACGTCGTCGTGCTCGGGATCGCCGCACGAAACGGTTTCACGATCTCGTTCGTGGAGTTCCTGAAGGTAGGGATGCTCGTGCTCCTCGTCACGGTCGCGATCGGAACGGGGTTCCTCTGGATGATGTTCGTCGTCCTGTAGGCCGGCGCTACCGGGTCGCCTCGATCTCCCGGAGGCGGCCGATCACCCACTTATACGCGGTCGCGGCCGCCTCCCGGGCCGAGGCGCTCGGGTCTTCCTTTTGCATCCGCATAAGCGGTTCTCGCGCCTTCGGGTCGGCGATCGTCCCGAGGGAGAGGGCCGCCTGCGACCGGACGAACTCGTCCGGATCGGCGAGCGCCCGGATCAGCCCATCGATATCGCGGGAGTCCCGCATGGTATCGACCTCATCGATTGTCGCCATGGTAGTTACCTGATCGTCTTCGCGTAGACGTTCCGGGGATATATATGTCTTACCGGATGCGGGCTTACGGTCCGCGGGAGATCCCTTCCGCCGCCTTCCTGTCCGCAAGCCTCGCAGCCACCCGGGCGTGGGCGACCGATGCGACCCGCCGGACGCCTGCGTCCGGGTCCGAGAACTTCAGCCGCTCCAGCGGTCCGAGCGCCCGTTCGTCCCCAACGGTGCCGAGGGCTTCTGCCGCGGTCAGTCGCACGCTCTCGGCCCGCTCCGAGAGCGCCCCGACCAGACCGTCGATGTCGCGCTTGCGCCGCATGCCGTCGATGTCTTTTCTCTGCGTCATATCTCTTCCCTGTTCGGCCGATACGCGCATCTATGCGCCTTAGGGGATATGAACGTTCCTGCGGCGCTCCGGTCGGTCGCGGGATGGGGTTACGGCTTCACGCGGGCCTGTTACGGACGAAGATGGTGGGCGCTCCCCCCGCAAAAAAAGGTCAGTAGGTCGCCAGGTACCGGTCGAGTTCCCAGGGGTGGACCGCCGTCCGGTAGGCGTCCCACTCAGCATCGGCGACGCTCGTGAGCGCCTCGACGACGTGAGGGCCGAGCGCGTTGCAGATGAGGTCGTCGGCGAGGAGGGCGGAGTGAGCCTCGGCGAGATCCCCGGGCAGGGTCGCGATCCCGTTGTGGCCCCGCTCGGCGGCCGTCATGTGGTAGATGTTCTTGTGAGCATCGTCCAGAGGCTCGATCTCCTGCCGGACGCCCTCCATCCCGGCGGTGAGCATCGCCGTGAAGGCGAGGTAGGGGTTGCAGGTCGGGTCGGGGCTGCGGAACTCGACCCGGGTGCTGTTGCCGCGGGGCGCCGGAACCCGCATCAGGGCCGAGCGGTTGCTCGCGCTCCAGCTGATGTAGCAGGGCGCCTCGTAGCCGGGGACGAGCCGCTTGTAGGAGTTGATCGTCGGGTTCGCGACCCGGGTGATGGCTTTTGCGTGGGAAAGCAGCCCGCCGATGAAGTGCATGCAGGTCTTTGAGAGCTGCCGCGGGGCATCCGGGTCATAGAAGGCGTTCTTGCCGTCCTTCGCAAGCGAGCAGTTGACGTGCATCCCGCTTCCGTTGATGCCCTGGATCGGCTTTGCCATGAACGACGCGTGCAGGCCGCGCATCAGCGCCATCGTCTTGACCGCGAACTTGAACGTGATGACGTTGTCGGCCGTGTGGAGCGCGTCGCTGTACTTGAAGTCGATCTCGTGCTGGCTCTCGGCGACCTCGTGGTGGGACGCCTCGATCTCGAACCCCATCTCGGTGAGCGCGAGGATGATCTCGCGCCGGAGATCCTCCGCGAGATCGGTCGGCGCGAGGTCGAAGTAGCCGCCGGCGTCCTGGAACTGCGTGGTCGGCCGCCCTTCGAGCATCTTGAAGAGGAAGAACTCCAGTTCCGGTCCGGTGTTGAAGACGTAGCCGTCCTTCGCCGCGTCCTCCATCGCCCGCCGGAGCACGTAGCGCGGGTCGCCCTCGAACGGTTTGCCGTCCGGTTTGCAGACGTCGCAGATGAACCGGGCGACGCTCTTCTCCCGGGGCCGCCAGGGCAGGAGGCTGTAGGTCGAGATATCGGGCCTGAGCACCATATCGGACTCCTCGATCCGGACGAACCCCTCGATCGACGACCCGTCGAACCCGATACCGTCAGTCAGCGCCTTCCCGACCTGCTTCGCCGGGATCGCGACGTTCTTGGGCATACCCAGGAGATCGGTGAACTGCAACCGGAGGAACCGGACGTTGTCCTGCTCGATGCGTTCGAGCATTGCCGGGATGTTGTCGCCAGACATGTAGAAGGAAAATTCCTTCCAATATTATTTATACTTGACCCAGATAGATCTGTCTGAGCGTTCCCCGACCACCCTGCGGTGGAGGGGAGCGGGTCGACCGTGATGATTATGTGCGGCATAATAGGCGTAATGGACAGATCTCGCCGGGCGATGGACGGTTCCGGCATCCGGCAGGCCCTCTCCATGATGAACGAGCGCGGTAGCGGCGAGGGGGCGGGGTACGCAGCCTACGGCATCTACCCCGACTACCGGGACTGCTACGCCCTCCACGTCTTCTTCGACGACATCCACGAGAACAAGCCGCTCCTCGACTCGACGCTCGCGCAGTGGGGGGCGATCGAGCACAATGAAGCGATCCCCACCTGCGGGCGGCCGGGCCTCCGGGCGGTTCACACCCCCTGGCGCTACTTCTTCAAGCCCGACCGCTCCCTTGCGGCGCCGGAGGACGAGATCGTCAGCGCCCTCGTGATGCAGGTCAACGCCGCCCGCCGCGGCGCGCTCATCTTCTCCTCCGGCAAAGACCTCGGGGTCTTCAAGGCCGGCGGGTGGCCCGAGGACGTCGCGGACTTCTACCGGATCGAGGACTACGAGGGCTACATCTGGCTCGCGCACAACCGTTACCCGACGAACACCCCCGGGTGGTGGGGCGGTGCGCACCCGTTCAACCTCCTCGACTGGAGCGTCGTGCACAACGGCGAGATCACCTCCTACGGGACGAATCGGCGCTACATCGAGAGTTTCGGCTACACCTGCACGATGCACACCGACACCGAGGTCGTCGCCTACCTGATCGATCTTCTGGTGCGGCGGCACGGCCTTGACGTCGATATCGCGGTCCGGGCGCTCGCCCCGCCCTTCTGGGAGGAGATCGACCGGATGCCCGAGGCCGAGCGGGAGTGGAACGGAGCCCTCCGGCTCGCCTACGCGCCGGCGATGATGAACGGGCCGTTTGCCATCGTGGCCGCGAACCGCGACATGATGGTCGGGTTCACCGACCGGGGCAAGCTCCGGCCGATGGTCGTCGGCGAGTGCGGCGACCGGCTCTACATCTCGAGCGAAGAGGCTGCAATCCGGGCGATGGAACCGGGGGTCGAGTCGATCCGGATGCCCGCCGCGGGCGAGCCGGTGATCGGGAGGGTTGTCGCATGATCGGGAGCCTCCCTCCCCGCTACCGGATCGGTATCGACCCCGTCCGGTGCATGGAGTGCGGGCGGTGCATCGAGAACTGCTCCTACAGTGTCTTCCGGTGGGATTACGACCGGATACAGGTCAACTCCCGGAACTGCACCGCCTGCCACCGCTGCATCGCCTGCTGCCCCCGGGACGCCATCAGCCTCGAGGAGCACCCCTGCGACTACCGGAGCCACCCCCTCTGGACGCGGGAGGCCCGGGAGGCGATCTACAATCAGGCCCGGACAGGCAGGATCATCCTCGCGGGGATGGGCAACGCCCTCGACTACCCGGTCATCTTCGACCGTCTGGTGCTGGACGCCTGCCAGGTCACGAACCCGAGCCTCGACCCGCTCCGCGAGCCGATCGAACTGACGACCCACCTCGGGAAGAGGCCGGCGCGGCTCGACCTCCGGCGGCGGGAGGGCGGCGACGTCGAGCTCAAGACACGCCTCACCCCGAACCTCCGCCTCGAGACGCCGGTGATGATCGGGCACATGAGTTACGGGGCGATCAGCCTCAACGCCCACATCGCGATGGCCCGGGCGGCCAAAGAAGTCGGGACGCTCATGGGGACCGGGGAGGGCGGGCTGCACGCAGCCCTTTACCCCTACCAGGACCGGATGATCGTCCAGGTCGCTTCCGGGCGGTTCGGCGTGAACATCGATTACCTGGAGCGGGGCGCCGCGATCGAGATCAAGATCGGCCAGGGGGCGAAGCCCGGCATCGGCGGGCACCTCCCGGGGGAGAAGGTCTGCGCGGATATCTCCAGAACGAGGATGATCCCGGAGGGGAGCGACGCGATCAGCCCCGCGCCGCACCACGACATCTACAGTATCGAGGACCTCGCCCAGCTCGTCCGGGGCCTCAAGGAGGCGACGGAGTGGAAGAAACCGGTCTTCGTGAAGATCGCCGCCGTCCACAACGCCGCGGCCATCGCCGCGGGCATCGCCCGCTCGCCGGCCGATGCGGTCGTCGTCGACGGGTTCCGCGGAGGCACCGGCGCGGCGCCCATGGTCTTTCGCGACCACGTCGGCATCCCGATCGAGGCGGCGGTCGCGAGCGTCGATGCGAAACTCCGCGACCAGGGGATCAGAAACGAGATATCCGTCATCGCGAGCGGAGGTATCCGGGGAAGCGCCGACGTCGCGAAGGCGATCGTCCTCGGGGCGGACGCGGTCTACATCGGCACCGCGGCGCTCGCGGCGATGGGCTGCCGGGTCTGCGGGAACTGCTACCGCGGCCTCTGCCCCTGGGGGATCGCCACCCAGCGGCCCGACCTCGTGGCGCGCCTCGACCCCGACGAGGCGTCGGGACTGGTGGCGAACCTGATCCGGGCGTGGACGCTCGAACTCGCCGAACTCCTGGGTGCCGCCGGGATCAACAGCATCGAGAGCCTGCGGGGCAACCGCGACCGGCTCCGGGGCTACATGCTCGACGAGGGCCTGATGGAGGTGCTCGACGTCAGAGCGGTGGGGGCGTGAACGCCCTCACGACGTCGCGACCTCGACGCACTCCCTCCGCGTCCCGATCCGGGCGAGCGCGCCGCACATCCCGGGAACGTAGGCGAGGGCTTTGCCCGAGTCGACCATGATCGAGCCGAACTCGTCCATCCGGGGCGAGACAACCATGCAGGTATCCGGGATCACCCGGGCGCCGCTCCGCTCGATGACGCTCACGAGGTCGGGGTTAGCCGTAGCAACCCCCTTTGCAGCAAAGACGTAGAAGGGTTTCGTCGTCTTCTTCCCCCGGAGGAGCTCCGCGAGTTCCCGGAGCTCGTCGGCGGAGCAGTGCGGGCACCCGACCGCGACCGCTTCGACCTCGGTCTCTGTAAAGAGGGCCTCGACCTCGGCCTCGGTCACCGTTATGCGGTCGAGGTCGCCGGTGTCGAACGAGAAGACCCGGGTCTCCGGAGTGATCTTATCGACGTGGAAGAGGGCGACCGCCCCGGTCGCGGCCATCGCGGCGCCGAGGGCCTTGAGCTGGTCGCGGTTCGGCCGGATTCCCGTGAATATCGGGATCCGGTTCCCCACCTTCTTCCCGGCGACGTGACCGATGCCGCCCCAGTGGCCGGCATACGGGCCGGTGCCGCTCTCGACCTCGACGACGACCTGCGGCCGCCGGTTCTCGACGATGTGGAGGCCGTAGTAAGGGGTCTTTCCGATGATCGCCGCCGCAAGGGCGCTCGGTCCGCCCTCACGGTTCGTCCGGGCGCCGAGAACCGAGTTCGCGTAGGCGACCGCCGACGACTCCGACCAGGCCAGATGCTCCCCGTACTCCGTGATCCGGAGGTAGTAGGGCGTGCAGGTGCACTCCACCCGGATCCCGAGCTTCCGGTAGGCCTCGACGACCTCTGCCTGACGGCGGGCGAACTCCTCGCCGATCCCGAACTCCTGCCACCCTTCCCGCGGCATCCCGATGGGGTTCAAGACCGCCGGGACCGCCGCCCGGGCGTTGAGGCTCTGCAGCCAGGAGAGTCCCCATTTTCCGATGGTCTTGTAGGACGCACCGCTCACCTGGGCGCTCGTGATCGGAACGAGTTTCTCCGCCCCGTAAACATCCCCGAGCGCGACCAGGATCTCCATCATCTTCTGCCGGGTCTCGCCGAACTCGCCGGCGAGCACCTTCTCATCGCTTGCATCCAGGTACATTACACCCACTCCGCTCTCCTGAATTCGTCCTCTCTCCCCATAACTATGGTAGCATCGACCCCGACCTTCACGTTCGTCCCGTCACCCAGCCGCGTCGGGTCGAGCGACGAGCCCCGGACGCCGGTGACGACCATGATGTCGGTGTCGCCCCGCACCCTCGTCGCGATCGCGTATTCGACGTCGTAGGGATCGTGGATGTTGATATCCTCGTCCACCACCACGACGTGTTTGAGGGAGGTATGGGCGGCAAACGCCGCCATGATGGCGTTCTTCGCGTCGCCTTGCGTGTTCTTCCTGATCTGCACCACCCCATGGAGGTAGCCCGCGCCGCCTTTCGTGAGGAGGACGTCCTTCACCGTCGTCACTTCGGCGACCGCACGGTAGATTTTCGGTTCATACGGCGCCCCCATCAGGAGTTTGTGCTCGGCGCCGGCCGGGAGGATGCCGTGGTAGATGGGATCGTCCTTGCAGTACATCCGGGTGAACTCGATCACGTGCTGCTGCCGCACGGGATCGTAGGTTCCGGTGATGTCGACGAACGGCCCTTCCGCCACTTTCTCGGCGGTGATGTAGCCCTCGAGGACGATCTCGGCATCGGGAACCCGGACGCCGTTCTCGCACTCCCGCACGGCGAGTTCCCCGCCCATCAACTCCGCGGCGTAGGCGAGCTCCTTTCCCTGCGAGACGCGGGTGCAGGCGGCAAACGTCACCAGAGGATGGGTCCCGACGGTGACCGCGACCGGGAGTTTCTCCCCCCGGGCGAGCGCCTCTTTGAGGAGGGTATGGGTATGCCGTCCTTCCACCAGGCGGGCGACGACTCTTCTGTCGTCGAGGACCATCATCCGGTGGATGGAGGCGTTCTCCACGCCGTCGTAGCGCGAGAAGACGATCCCGGAGGTGAAGTAGCGCCCGGCGTCGCCGGGGAAGTGCTTCATGACCGGGAGGCGGGAGAGAGCGGGCTCGATGCCACCCCCGAGCCGGCCCGCATCCACCACGCGGCCGCCGTAGGTCATGCCCGCGAGGTGCGCGACGAGATCACGCTCCCCCACACCGAGCGCCGCTGCAAGCGATCCCCGGTCGGAGAGGAGGTTCATCACTCCCCGGCGGCCGTCGAGGTCGTGGAAGAAGAGGATTTTGTCAGTCCGGCTCGCCATGCGGGGAGCCTCGTAGACGGTCGAGCAGGGGCTCTCGATCTCCTCGACCCTGCCCTGCTTCCGCATCAGTTCGATAAAGTTACGCATCGTATCCGCTCCATCGGGTTCCGAGGTCGTGGTCGACCCCCATGTGGTCGAGCACCCGGGCCACCACCATATCGACGAGATCGTCGATGGTCTCCGGGCGCTGGTAGAAGGGGGGGCTTGCGACCATCACGGTCGCACCCGCCTCGTCGGCGGCAAGCATATTCTTCAGGTGGATCCGGGAGAGCGGCATCTCCCGGAGAAGGAGGAGGAGGGGGCGCTTCTCCTTGAGGCAGACGTCCGCCGCCCGGCCGATCAGGTTCTCGGCGAGGCCGTTGCTGACGGCGGCAAGCGTCTTCATGCTGCAGGGCACGATCGCCATCCCGTCGTAGCGGAACGAGCCGCTCGCGATATCGGCCGCGAGGTTGCTGTTCTCGGCGTATACGGCGTCGAATCCTCCGAGGTCGACGCCTTCGATCCCGGCGATCTGCCGGGCGGTGTCGGAGATGACGATATGCACCGTTGCCCGTTCGCAGAGCACCTCGAGGAGGCGGCGGGCGTAGACGACCCCGCTTGCCCCGGTGACCCCGACGACGAATTCCTTCTTCATGCGCTCTCCATGTACTATGTCACTATGAGTTTATC
>JAQVVW010000050.1 GCA_028698765.1 Methanoculleus sp.
GGCTCAAGTCGTTCATCGATCGGTTCCAGGTCTTTTACATGGCAAAATATCACCGGGGTAAGCCGTTTATCTCCCGTGAGCGGCGAAAAGAGCGCAGGATGCTTTTTATATCGATCGCGGGGATGAACATCCCGAACGTCTTTGACGGGGTCAGGATGACCATGCAGGCGTTCGGCGAGATCATCGACTGCCCCCTCTGGGCCGAGGTGCTCCAGAACGACATGGACACCGTCCAGGATATCACGACCCGGCCGGATGTGATGGAAGCGGCGTACCTGAAGGGCCGCGAACTCGGGCGGCTCCTACGATGAGTCGTCGGGCTCGATATGGACGACGACCTCCACGAGCCCCGGCACCGCCTCTTTGAGCCGCCGCTCCACCTCGTCGGAGATCGCGTGGGCACGGGAGACCGGGAGGGCCGGGTCGAGGGTGATGTGGATGTCGGCGAAGATCTCGCCGGGTTTCCCCCGGCACCGGAACTCGTGGTACCCGGCCACGCCGGGGGTGTCCGTCACCACCGCTTCGATGAGCACCGGGTCGCAGGGGAGGTCCATCATGTCGGTGAGGACCTGCGCGGCGTCGTAGAGGATCCCGATCCCCATCCTCGCAATGAGGAGGCCGATGGCGAAGGCGATGAGCGGGTCGGCCGCCGGGAACCCGAGCCTGACGGCGAGGAACCCCCCGAGGACGGCGATCGAGACGAAGACATCGCTTCTCGTGTGCTGGGAGTCGGCGACCAGGATCTGGCTCTGGTACTCTTCGCCGCGCCGACGTTCGTAGGTGGATACGGCGATGTTGATGACGAGCGTCGCGAGCATGACTGCGATGGTGACGGAGGTGATATCGGGCGTGACCGGGACGATGAGCCGTTTGTAGCCCTCGTAGAGGATCCCTCCTGCGGTCAGGAGGAGCATCGCCCCGATGACCAGGGTCCCGAGCGTCTCGATCTTGCCGTGGCCGTAGGGGTGCTTCGGGTCGGGCGGTTTCCCTGCGAAGTAGAGGGCGACTATCCCGACGATGTTCGAGAAGGAGTCGAACCCCGAGTGGATGGCGTCGGCCACCATGCTCACCGACCCGGCGAGGAGGCCGAAGGCCGCTTTTGCGACCGCGACGGCGATATTCAGGGCAAGGACGAGGAGAAGCACCCGTTGCACCTTCCGGCCGGTCGCGTTCGAATCCTTCCGGTCTTCTTGTTCTCCAGGCGCTCCGCCCAGCCCGGCCTGCATCCACCCGGGGTAGGTGCTCCGGCGACATAGGGTTTCCGGAGGAAGAGATGAAAGATTTAATACGCGCGTCCCACAATGATCCATTCATGCCGACAGATGAGAACGCTCAGAATGCGTACGCCGGGGAGTCCCAGGCGAACAGAAAGTACTCGGTCTTTGCAGAGAAAGCAGCCGCCGAGGGGTATCCTGCGGTGGCGAAACTCTTCCGTGCGGCAAGCGAGGCGGAGGCCGTCCACGCGAAACGCCTTCTCTTCATCCTGAACGCCGTCGGGAGCACCGAAGAGAACCTGAAAGGCGCGATGGAGGGCGAGAACTACGAGTTCATGGAGATGTACCCCCCGTTCGTCGCCGAGGCGAAAACCGAGCGCAAAAACGAGGCATCGATCGTCTTCACCCATGCGATGAAGGCGGAAGAGGTGCACGCGAACCTCTACCTCCAGGCGCTCGAGGCCGTCCGGGAAGGGAAAGACCTCGATGCGGATAAGGTCTTCCTCTGCCCGGTCTGCGGCAACATCGAGATCGGGACGGCGCCGGACAAATGCTCGATATGCGGCGTTCCGGCACGGATGTTCCGCGAAGTCCAATAATACCCCTTCTTTTCGATCCGGTCTCGCCGTGGCCGGGGTCGCTGCACCGCACCCCTGCAAGTTAAATACTCTTCCCGAGATATCTCCTCTCATGGCAGGCGTTAAGGTCTACACGACGGAGAACTGCCCCTACTGCCGGATGGTTCAGGCGTTCCTCCGGAAACACGACGTCGAGTTCGAGCTCGTCGACGTCGGGAAGGATCGCGAGGCGGCCCGGGAGATGATCGAGATCTCGGGGCAGCGGGGGGTTCCGGTCACGATCTCCGGCGACGAGGTGGTCGTCGGGTTTGATGCAAAGCGGCTCCGCGAGCTCTTCGGGAAACCGCCGGAGGAGATCGTCCACGACGCGGTCATCGTGGGCGCCGGTCCGGCAGGGTTGACGGCAGCGGTCTATTGTGCCCGCAAACTCATGAGGACCGTCGTCATAGCGGAGAACGTCGGCGGCCAGGCGGCCTGGAGCTGGACTATCGAGAACTATATGGGTTTTTCGACGATCTCGGGCGAGGAACTGGTCAAGAAGTTCGAGGAGCAGGTCCGGGGGTTCCAGGTCCGTCTCGAACTCGAGAGTGTCGAGGAGGTCCGCAAAGAGGGTGAGATCTTCCTCGTCCGGACGCCCCTGGGAACCGTCTACCGTTCCCGGACGCTCGTCCTGGCCCCGGGAAAGGAGCCCCGGAGACTGGGGCTTCCGGGTGAGGACCGGCTGATGGGGAAGGGCGTCTCGATCTGCGCCATCTGCGACGCCCCGCTCTATCGCGGTAAACCGGTAGCCGTCGTCGGCGGCGGAAACGCGGCGTTCCAGACCGCGCTCGAGATGACGAAGTTCGCGAGCTCGGTGACCCTGATCGTCCGGAGGTCCCTCCGTTGCGACGAGGTCTATATCGATCGTGCAGAAGAGGCGGGGATACGGATCCTCTCCCACCACGAGGTGACGGCGCTCCACGGGGACGCGGGCCTGACCGGGATCACGATCCGCGACCGCGAGACCGGTGAGGAGACGGGCCTCGACGTTGACGGTCTCTTCCTCGCGATCGGGCTTGTACCGAACACCGGGTTCCTCAAGGGCCTCGTGGCGCTGAACGAGCAGAACGAGATCCTCATCGACGAGAACGGTCATACGAGCGTTCCCGGGGCTTTCGCGGCCGGGGACGCGACCTGTGTCAAGGCCAAGCAGATCATCGTCGCGGCCGGCGACGGGGCGAAGGCGGCGCTCGAGGCGCACGAGTATCTCGAAGGCGAGCCGAAAGAAGAGCAGGCCGTCTGCACGTGAGGCTACGCCGGGCTGCCTTCGGCCGGCGCTCCCGCCGCGGTCGGCGAACTCTTCGCCGGTGTAGCGGAGCGGTTCGTAGACCGGATGCGCCGGGAGACCGTGCCTCCCTCGATTGTGCAGAATATTCTGAATTTTCAGAATCTTCGGAAAATTGATATGCTGCTGCCGACAACCCTGATCCGGTGAGCCGTATGGTACCCACACAGAGCGATGAGCGGGGTCCCTCCTGTTCCGGGGCCTGCACGATCGAGGCGGTCGTGAGTGTCGACGCACGGGGGCAGGTGGTGCTCCCGAAGGATATCCGCGAGCGTGCGGGGATTGCTCCCGGCGACCGGCTTGCGGTCGTCTTCTGGGGGGAGGGAGGGGACGTCTGCTGCATCACGCTGATCAAGGCGAGCCACTTCAACGGAATGGTGGCGAATCTCCTCTCTCCCATGGCGGAGGAGCTCACAAACGAAGGGAGATCCCCCTCTCAGGGAGGTCAAACACGATGAAGAAAGGAGATATTCACAAACTGGTGCGCACCGCCTACGGAGAGATCGCCCAACAGAACGGGTGCGGGTGCGGCATCGGGTGCTGCAACACCGGCATGACGGCCGAATCGGTGAGCCTCGGGCTCGGCTACTCGGAGGAAGACCTCGAACAGGTGCCGGAGGGCGCGAACCTGGGGCTCGGGTGCGGCAACCCGGTGGCGCTTGCCTCTCTCCGGGAAGGCGAGGTCGTCCTCGACCTGGGGTCAGGGGCGGGGTTCGACTCCTTCCTTGCGGCGGAGCGGGTCGGCCCGACGGGCCGCGTCATCGGGGTCGACATGACGCCCGATATGCTGGATAAGGCGCGGGAGAACGCGAAGAAGGGCGGGCGGGCGAACGTGGAGTTCCGGCTCGGCGAGATCGAGCACCTGCCGGTGGCGGACAACTCGGTCGATGTGATCATATCGAACTGTGTCATCAACCTCTCTCCCGATAAACCGCAGGTCTTTCGGGAGGCGTTCCGGGCGCTCCGCCCCGGGGGGAGGCTCATGGTCTCGGATATCGTGCTCGCGGCACCGCTCCCGGCGGAGGTCCGTGACTCGGCGCTCCTCTACAACAGTTGCGTCGCGGGAGCGCTGCTGAAGACCGAGTACCTCGGCCATATCGCGGGTGCGGGCTTTACGGAGGTCACGGTCCAGGGGGAGGCGGTCTTCCCGCTCGAGCATATCGTGAGCGAGCCGGACCTCGCCGAGGTCATCGAGGGCATCGCCCTCGATGAGGGCGGGAGGGCTTCGCTCAAGGAGAGCATCCTGAGCATCAAGGTCGCCGCCAGGAAACCGGCGGGTTGCACCTGCGGTTGCGGCGGGACGTGTTAGACACTTCCTTTTTTTGCGGTGCGGGGAGTTACGCTCCCTTCCGCGGGTCTGCACGGCCCGCTGCCTTCTCCACTCCAGCATCCTACCCGTGCCCTGCAGAGGGAGTAAAGGCGCTGGCACTCTACTGGCCCCGGGCCACTCATCATTCCGTGCGTCCCGAGCTCATTCACGCGAGCCTGACTCGTGAATATGGCCGATCCCATCCTATCAGGGGTCAGAGTCTGCCGTAGTGGTTATGCGCCTGCTCGATGGTCATCAGGTGGGTGATCTCGACCCAGTTCCTGTCGGTATCGGTATGGATAATATAGAGCGCGGTAAACGTTCGCCCTATATGGAGGCGAAATACCTCCATGCCATCCGTATTCAGGCGTTCATTATCTCCCCCGCTGCCGGGATACGGTTCCGTCTGCAGAATGGCAAGCTTTGCCGTGACGATGCGCTGCGACTTCTCCGGCAGAGTCTTCAAGAAATCCGCTGCCGACCGCCTGAACAGAACGGCAAACGTCAAAAGGGGATCTCCACGAGTTCTTCCGTCTCCTGGATCCGTTTGATATCCTCTATAAGCCGCCGCTTCTTTTCGTGCTCGATCATCTCCTCTATTAGTTCGGAGAAGGTCATCCCCGGCCTGCGCATACTGGAGAGGGCAGCCCAGACCTCTTCCCTGACAACAATGCGCTTTGTGGTATTCATGGCATTTGTGGTATACGTACTACTGACTGAAAAACATTGCCGGTGTATCGGATATTCTCCGGCAAGAATCCTTCAACCGGGCGGTACGACTCCCGGTGGGAAGCCGTGTCAGCAATTCGACACTGTATAATAGCAATTCCTTCGAAAATCTGCGTGAGAATGCTCTACATCAGGTGGATCTTCGATCGCTGGACACTTTTGGGACGACTTCAATGATTATTTCCGTAATAATCATTGTGGTCGCCGCCCGGGAGGAGCACCCTTATCTCTGAGACCGACAATCCCCTGCCATGGCAGGGTCGGCAGCGGTCGCGGATCAGCTCTCCGGGGTGACGGGCCGGTGATCGAGGAGCACCTCCGGGGACGGTTGAACGGGGCGCTCCTGAGGGTGGCAGGCCTCGTTGCCCGGACGGGGGCGACCCCGAACACCCTCACCCTGCTCGGGTTTCTCGGGATGGCGGCCGCGGGAGCCCTCTGTGCTTTCGGATCGTTCCTCTTCGCCGGGCTCGTCGTCGCCGCATCCTGCGTCTTCGACGCCCTCGACGGGGCGCTTGCCCGGGTGACCGGCGCGGCTTCACTCTATGGCGCGTTCTTCGACTCGTTCCTGGACCGCTACGCCGAGGCGGCGGTTTACGGGGGGCTCGTCGTGTATTACGCGGGGGCGGGGACGCCCTGGGGCGTCGAGGCTGCGTTTGCCGCCGCGATTGGGTCGCTGATGGTCAGTTACGCCCGGGCCCGCGCCGAGGGGCTCGGGATCGAGTGCCGGGCCGGGCTCTTCGCCCGGCCGGAGCGGATCGCGGTCATCATCGCCGGGCTGGTGACGGGTCTCGTCTTCCCGGCGCTCGTTGTCCTCGCGGTCGCGACGAACGCCACGGCGGTGCGAAGGCTCCTCGCTGTCCGGGGGGCTACGCTCTCCGCGTCACGGCCTCCTCGGTCACCGTGATCTCTTCGGTCCCGATCCGGTAGCCTCCGGAGGGCCCGTACCTGATCGGGCACCGAGTATGCATCCCGGAAGATTACGTATCACCGATCTCTGTCGGCAACGATGAACAAGCCGGGGTTCTGTCAAACGCATCAAAAAAGAGTAATTGGCGGCTTACGCGGAGCTTTCCCGCTCCGCGTCCTTCTTCCGGTACCCTTCGAGCAGCACCGTCACCAGGTTCTTCACGGGCACGTCCGTGCAGTCCGCGATATGGAACTCGCAGAACGGGCAGACCGTCACCACCACGTCCGCGCCGGTCGCCTTCACGGCCTCGCCGCGCTTCGCCCCGAGCGCCTTCGCCTCCTCGGGCACCCCTGAGCGGACGCCGCCGCCGGCGCCGCAGCACTGGGAGGGCATCTCGACGCACTCCCGGACGGCCTCGCGCAGAAGCGCCCGCGGCTCTCTGCTGATCCCCTGGCCGCGGAGGAGGTGGCAGGGGTCGTGGTAGGTCGCCCGGACGTCGAGCTTTGCCGGGGGCTCGATCCCGTACTCCGTCAGGATCTCCGTGACGTCTTTGACCGCAAACGGCGTCTCGTAGTCGTTCTTCAGCGTCGCCCCGCACCCGGCGCAGATCGTCATCACGGTCGTGATCCCCCGGCGGGCGAAGGCCTCGATGTTCTTCTTCTTCAGGTCATCGACAAATGACGTCTGCCCCGTCCGGATCAGCGGCGAACCGCAGCAGACCTGGTCGTGGGGGACGATCACCCGGATCCCGTTGCGCTTCATCACCTCCATCGCGTCGAGCGCCGTCTGCGGCACCCGGCCGTTGAACATGCACCCGACGAAGAACCCCACCTCGCCGCGGACGGGGCCGATGGGCTCGATCACCTCGGGCACCTCTTCGAGGAAGGTCGGCTGCGTCCGCTCGACGCTCCGGCCGGTCTCCTCTATAAGCCGCGCCACCTCCTGGTGGCGGGGGAGGGTCAGCCCGCGGCGGTTCGCGATCTCACGGAGTTTCTCGATCGCCTTCCCCGGGATATCGATATCTTTCGGGCAGACCTCCGTGCAGCGCTTGCAGGTCGTGCAGTAAAAGAGCCCCTTTGCGATGGCATCGGTTATCCTGTCCCCGGAGTCGCGGGGGTCGAGAGCGAGGCGCATCTCCTGCCGGAGCACCGTCGGTCCCGCGAACTCCGTCACCTGGAGCGCCGGGCAGGCCGATACGCAGCAGAAACACTCGATGCAGTCCCGGAGCGGCTTGATCGCCTCGATCTCCTCTTGCTCCGGGAGCGCTGCGTCCGGGGCCGGGCAGATCCGGGCGATCTTCGCGATCACCGGCTCCAGGTCGACCATCAGGTCTTTCAAGACCGGGAGGTTCAGCGGCTCGACCGTCATCCCGTCGCGGGCCTCCTCCATGCAGGCAAGGACGGGCGTCCCGTCCACCCGGACGGCGCAGCTCCCGCACTGCCCCGACCCGCAGCAGTAGCGGTAGGCGAGCGTCGGGTCGTGCCCGTCGCGGATCGCGTGGAGAGCGTGGAGGGCCCGGGCGCCCTCGTTGACCCGGACGGCGTACTCCTCGAAGTGCGGCTCCGCGTCCGCGGCCGGGTCGAACCGCGAGACCCGGAGGGTGATCGTCTTCATGCCGGAACCTCCCGCCGCTCGATCCCCTCGCGGGCGAGCGAGACGTAGGTGTGGCCGAAGGGTGACTTCGCCGGTTCGGTCGCCACCTCCGCGTCCCGCCGGACGTGGGCTCCCCGGTTCTCGGGCCGCAGAAGGGCGCCCCGGACGATCAGGGACGCCGTGGTGCACATGTTCCGGACGGTGCAGCATTCAAGCAGGTTCGCGGTCGAGGCGGCGCAGAGCCGCTGGTCCGCCAGCCGCCGGACGTGGCCGAGCGCCGTCCGGAGGTCGGGGGCGTTCCGGAAGATCCCGGCCTGGTTCCACATCGTGAGTTTCAAGTCCTTCCTGACATCCGCGGGGTTTACAGCTCCCTCGAAGAAACCGTCGAGCATCCGGAGTCTCTCGTCGATTGCA
>JAQVVW010000051.1 GCA_028698765.1 Methanoculleus sp.
CGATGACCGAGTCGAGAACATCCCGCCGCTCGGTGTGGATACGGAAGATCAGGTCCATCCCGTCGTCGATGGTGATCGCAGGGCGGGCGTCGAGCACCCGGTCGATGGCCGCGTAGTACTCCTCGACACTGGCGCCCCGGCGGGCGTAGGAGTGAATGCCTTCACGGGTACCGAGCGCCATCGAGACGTCGTCCTGGGTCGAGAGGGGGTTGCACCCCGTGATGTATACCTCGGCTCCGCCTGCCGCAAGCGTCTCGACCAGCACCGCGGTCTTCGCCTCGACGTGCAGGGCCATGCCGACAGTCATGCCGGAAAACGGCTTCTCCTCGACAAAACGCTTCCGAATGGACGAGAGCACCGGCATATACTGCCGCGCCCACGCAATCTTTAGATCCCCAGACTCCATAAAAACCACCAGACCTGTTATCCCGCCCGGATATCCTCCGGTTTGCCTGTAAAAGTATCTTTCATGAGTACTTAAACGTAAGGGAGCAGCACGGGCTCCAGGAGATCGGATTCGCCAGAGTGCATGTGCAACCTCTATTGACGGATATCCTCCAGGAGCATTCCCGGAGTGTTCAGCCATTTTCCAGTCGCAAAAATTAGAAACGGATTCCCACCGGATATCGCCATTGGGGGAGGCGGCTCGCGGGGAATGGGGAGCATCCCCCCTGTCTCCAACCCGCACCTCTAGTGCTCGAACTCCGGCCGCTCGCTTTGCTCCCGCCCGTAGCACATACCAAACCCTCATCACCTCCGCCTTCAAAACCACTACGCATGGTTTTGACCAAGCGGATCATCCCCTGCCTGGACCTCAAGGACGGGCGGGTGGTCAAGGGCACGCACTTCGTCGGCCTGCGGGACGCCGGTGATCCCGTGGAACTCGCCCAGCGCTACAACGAGCAGGGCGCGGACGAGGTGGTCTTCCTCGACATCGCCGCCACAAGAGAGGACCGGAGCACGATCGTCGATGTCGTGCAGCGTGCGGCGGACGAACTCTTCCTCCCGCTCACCGTGGGCGGCGGCATCCGGACGATCGAGGATATGAAGCAGATCCTCCGGGCGGGCGCGGACAAGGTGAGCATCAACTCGAGCGCCGTCGCCGACCCGGGCCTGATCTCGCAGGGCGCGGAACGGTTCGGAACCCAGTGCATCGTCGTCGCCGTCGATGTCCGGCGCAACTACGACATGTTACCGGGAAAGACCCCGATCACCCTCGCCGACGGCCGGGAGTGCTGGTACGAGGTCGTCACCCACGGCGGAAGCCGGGGGACGGGGCTTGACGCTGTCGCCTGGGCGACGGAGGCCGAAGAGCGCGGGGCGGGCGAGATCCTGCTCACCAGCATGGAGACCGACGGGACGAAGGAGGGGTTCGATATCCCGGTCACGAGAGCGGTCTCGGAGGCGGTCGGGATCCCGGTGGTCGCGAGCGGCGGCGTGGGGACGCTCGACCACTTCTACGAAGGGTTCACAAAAGGAAAGGCCGACGCCTGCCTTGCGGCAAGCGTCTTCCACTACGGCGAGTTCACCGTCCGCCAGGTGAAGGAGTACCTGGCGGAACGGGGTATCCCGGTACGGCTGTAAGGTCGAGCGCGAGCGCCGCGACCGGGTGCTCGAGGTCGAACGCCCTGAGAACGGCCGGGTGAACCTCCCCGAAGACCCCCACTATTCTCCCGTCGACGACGATATCGCCGCGGCGGCCGTCGAGGAACGCCGGGTCGGCCGACTCGATGACCGTGTAGGAGAGCGAGAGTTCCCGGCAGAGGACGTCCGCCGCCGCATAGGCCTCTGAGAAGTCGGCAGCCGGGTGGATGCTCACCGCCGCGGCCTGCTGGGAGGTGACGCAGTCCACGACCACGTCGCCCACCGTAAAGAGCCGCTGCGGGAGCTCGCGGTGCTTGTTCGCCTGGAGCATCTCCATCAGGAGAGGAAGGAGGTCGGTCCGGACCACCGTCTGCTCCTCGCTGATCGGGTGGAGCAGCCGCAGGGTTCCGGGCAGGGGCTCGCGCTGCATCTTCTCATACAGCACCCGCTCGCTAGAGAGGGTGAACGGCATCATCTCAAGATACCCGAGGCCGATCATCACCGACCTGACCGCTCCCGCGATGGCGGGGATCGGATGCTCCTTTGCGACCGTGGAGGTCTCCGGCAGGACTGCATCGAAGTTCTCGATGCCGTAGGCGATCGCCACGTCCTCAAAAACGTCCCAGTCGTGGAGGATGTCCGAACGGTAGCAGGGGACGAGCACCCGGACCCGTGAGTCGCCGTCGGGCTCCGCCCCGAACCGCATCCGGCGGAGAAGCCGCGAGATCTCCTCTCCCGTGAGGGAGAGGCCGAGGAGGGCGGAGCATTCCGCGACCGAGACCACCCGCTCCGCGGGGGCGAGCGTGGGCATCTCCTCTCCCTCGACGGTGACGCTCTCGACCGTCGCCCCGGCCTCGGCGAGCGCCGTGCAGATGATATTGACCGCCGTCATCACCGCTTTTCTGTCGGTGCCGGTGCAGTCGAGCAGGATGTTCTTCGTCGCCGACGTGACCCTCGTCAGCTCGCCGTTGATGATCGGCGGGAAGGAGAGCACCCGGTCGTCGGCATCGACGATCAGCGGGAACCGATCGAAGTTCTCCACCAGGTGGGCGTAGTCCCGGCCCTTCGGGTGGTCGGCGAGCATCTCCTCCATCGTCATCTCCCGCTCGAAGTCCAGCGGGACGAACGACCGCTCACGGGGCGAGGCGATGTAGCGGAAGGGCGGCGTGATCGCGTCCAGATCGTGGACGCCGATCGCCACCTTGCCCCGCCCGCGCCCGACCGCCCAGTGGAGGGCCTCCTGGAGGGCCATCAGGCTCTCGATTGCCTCCTCGTCGAGGTTGACGTTCCGGATCACCGCCGAGCCGAGATACGGCCGGATACGGGCAAGACCCGGGTCGACCGAGAAGGCGATCCCGGAAGGGCGGACGGTGTAGGCCGGCAACCCCTCCTCGATACCGAGGAACCCGCGCATCGCCCGGGCGACGCCCTCGGGAGAGTAGAGGTCCGGCCGGTCAGGGAAGAACTCGACGTCCACGTGGTCGTCCTCGATCCGCTCGATGTCGGCCCCGATCATCGGAACGCGGTCGATGATCGTCTGCCGGTCGGTTCCGGCCAGCCGTTCCAGGTACCGGTAGGGTAACGTGATTATTGCCATGCTCACCGCCTCCCGCCGTAGGTGGGCGTCTCCCGGACCCACTCGACGTCGCTCCTGTAGAGCTGCCGGAGATCCCGCAGCCCGAGCCGGAGCATCGCCACCCGGCTGATCCCGAGGCCCCACGCGAGGACCTGGTGCTCGATCCCGAAGGGCGCGGTCACCTCCTCCCGGAAGATGCCCGCGCCGCCGAGTTCCACCCAGCCAAGCCCGTCGACATAGACCTCCGGCTCCACGGAGGGTTCGGTGTAGGGGAAGTAGCCCGGCCGGAACCGGACTTTCTCAAAGCCCATCTTGGCGTAGAACTCTTTTAAGAACCCGAGGAGGTGGCGGAAGTTCACCCCTTCGTCCATCACGATCCCTTCGAGCTGCTCGAACTCCGCGAGGTGGGTGGGGTCGACCGCCTCCCGCCGGTAGACCCGGCCGATGCAGAACGCCCGTACCGGTGGCTCCGGGTTCGCGGCGAGGTGCTGAATGGAGAGGCTCGTCGTGTGCGTCCGGAGCACGCACTGCTCTGCCTTTGCGGCGCTCCAGGTGCCTCCCCAACCGGTAGACGAAGTCTCGCCGCCGTGCTCGTGCATGTCCCGGACGCGCTCGTACCCCGCCGGAAGCGGCCAGCGTTCGCCGAGGAAGAAGGTGTCCTGCATCTCCCGCGCCGGGTGATCCTGCGGCTGGAAGAGAGCGTCGAAGTTCCAGAACGAACTCTGCACGATCCCCCCCGCCATCTCCTCAAAGCCCATATCGAAGAGGGTGCGGCGCATCTCGTCGATGAGGCGCTGGTAGGGGTGGGTCTTGCCCGGATAGGCGCGTCTCGGGAGTTTCGTGACATCGTAGCGCCGGAGCGGGAGATCCTTCCACTCACCGGAGAGGATCTGCTCGCGGGTGAGCGTCTCCACCTCTTCCCGCAGGTCGAGCCCTGCCCTGAGGAGTTCGCGACCGCGAGGCGTTATTGAGACGGTATAGGCGACGGTCTCCTCCTCCTCGACGAGCCCGCGCTTCACGAGATCGCCAACCCCAACGCCATCCTCGATCGCGCCGCTCCCGGAGAGCCTTGCAAACGCGGCCTCATCGGCCCCCGGGGCGGTCGTGCCGGTCTTCTCCACGACCCCGTCGCGGATGGCGATCCAGCCTTTCTTGCGCATCCAGCCGATGGCGATCTTCGCAAGCGGATGGCTCTGGAGGTCGCGCATCGGGATCGTCTCCTCGAAACTCTCGAGCACCTGCCGCTCGGGGAGACCCTTTCCCATGTAGGCCCGCCCCTCCTCCGTCGGGACATACCGCCGTGAGACGTGCTTTGCCACGTCCACAAGCCCCCGCTCCCCGGCGAGGTTCGCGTACTGCACCACCGCTTCCCGGCGGGTATCCATCTTCTCCGCAAGGACGGCCGCGTCGGCCGACCCGGTCGCCTCCAGGGCGACCAGGAGCCTCTTCTCATTCAGCGTCAGTTCCACCGTCACACCTCCTCTGCAAGATGCTCAACTGAATCCATCTTATCCCGTAACTCCACAAGGAACGCCTGCACCCGCTCATACGTCTCCTTCTTGCACTGCCCGCAGGTGAGTTCGCCGCTCTCGCACCGGCGGCGGAGGTCGGCGAGCTCCACGTCGTCTTCGAGCATGTGGAAGAGATTCAGGAGATAGACCGAGCAGGCGTCCGGCTCGCCCCCGAGACGCCTCTGCTCCTCAAGCGTCATCCGCCCGCCGGTCATCGCCGCCATGATCTTCTTCTTGATCGACTTGTCGGACTCGTAGAACCCGAACGAACTCTCCGGCACGCTGCTCGACATCTTCCCGCCCTGGAGCCCGGGCATGAAGATGTGGTAGGTCGACGAGGGGAGGTAGAACCCGAACCCGCCGTGAGCGATCTCGATCTCCCGGACGGCGTCCTCCACCCGCCCCTGCGGAAGGCCCGCGACGTCGACGTGGCCCGCGTACTTCTTCGAGCCCGGGAAGGCGCGGTGCACCGCCTCGATGGCCGCCTCGGGAGCGTTCTTCGACCGGACGCTGATATGGTCGCCGCGATCCTCGACCGTGAACATCCGGAGTTTGTAGGCCACGTCCCGGGTGAGCCGGATATGCGGGTCCTGGTCGAGGCCGACCGGGACGACGGTGGGCGCAGGGCCGGCGTCGAGCTGCGGGAAGAGGATATCGGCCACCTGGGTGATGACGCTCATGGCATGGGAGAGCGAAGTATCGGGCCCGAACCCGTATATCGCCGACATCTCCGAGAAGTTCACCTTCGTGGCCGCCTCGAACGCGAGGTCCTTCAACCGCTCGTTCTTGCTCTGGTAGTAGGTCGTGCCCTCGAAACCGAGCGCATAGAGGGCCTTGAGGTACTCCTTCCCGTACTCGCGGCACTTCTCCCACGATATGCCGCGGACAGCGTGCGCTTCCCGGTCGGCGATGGCGATGTAGCCGTTTCCACCCTGACGGACGTGCCAGACGACCTCTTTCATGACCATCAGATGCCCGAGGTGCGGGAGGCCCGAGGGCATGAACCCGGTCAGCACATGAAACGGGGTGCGGTTTTTGATGGCGTCGGCCACCAGGTTGTAGTCCCGGTGCCCGACGACGATACCCCTGCGCATAAACGACGGTACTTCGGGAAGCCTCTGTGCGGCCTCACTGATCGGCTCGATGCCGAACTCGGCAAAGAGTCTGTCTACATCGACGGTCTGGTTGTTCGACCACGGGTTCAGTTCTGAATGCATGTGCTGACGCTCACAGTTTTATTCGGGCGAATTCGACGTATCTGATATCGGTGTTATATATGCAGGCAAACAACATCTTTTTTCTGACGCTGTGAGCAAGCCGGACGGAGCGGGAGACGGCGCTCATCGGCGTGGATGTCCCGGAGGGAACGGCGTGAACGAGCATCTCGGAATGGCTCATCTTTCCCGAGTAGACGCGGAAGTGGTGGCCGAACTTGTAGCCCGTCCGGGGGATGTAGCCCTTCTCCCGGAGGTCGGAGAAGACCCGTTCTTTTTCATGGATCTCGGCGTCTTTCTCTGCCGCCGCGTCGAAGAACTGCTCTGCGGTCATCGGTTCGCCGTCGCGCACGACCGAGAGGCAACGTCTGCGCATGAGGTAGATCGACTCGACCGGACGGAGGAGCAGCCGCTCGGCGTCGAGCCGCTTGCCATACCAGTCCTCTTCGAGCGGAGTTCCCGGCGACAGGTGGGCGAGCGCGTAGGTCCCAAAGAGCGTGGCCTCCACCGGCGTCGCGCACCCCGCAGGCTCCCCGATCCGGGGGAGATCCTGCACCCGCACCTCGTAGTAGGTCAGCTCGTCCTCGTCGTCGACGACCGCGAGGAGGTATTGTTTCCTCATGTTGACCGCGGCAAGCACGTCCTGGCTCAACCGATCGAAATTGACGATGTCCCGCTCGGAGAGAACCCGGATCATGTACCGGGACTTTCCGACCCCGGGCTTGTGGCCGCGGCGGAAGACACGGAAATCCTGCGGGCCGGATTGAATCACGTATCCCCGTTCGCGAATGTCGCGGTAGACGAGGTACCGGCGGATGAAGTTCGGCTGGCCGGCAAAGAGGCCGAGCAGGGCATCGAAACCGAAGTCTTTCACGTCGATCTTGCCCCGCTCCATGAGGTAGAGCGCCTCTTCGGGAGAGAGGCGGAGACCGGTTCCCTCGAGCCTGCCGTAGCCGCCCTGCTCGTAGAGCGCCCGTCCTTCACCGCCGAGGCGCACCCAGGTTCCGTCGAATGTTGCCAACACGTGCTAAAGGTATTGGAAGTTCACGTTCATTAATGCAAGGATTGCCGGGGCGAACCACTACCCTTTTTGCGCGCCGCACCGCACCAGTGATCGATTCCATGACGAAGAAAGTCCGAGACTTCTGGAAGTTGGGGACGATCCTCGCGGCGCTGCTCATCGCGGTGGTGCTGCCGGCAGGGATCGTCTCTGCAAGCGAGACCTCACCGGAGGTCGCCTGGAACGCGACGTTCGAACCGGAGAGCAACAACAAGTTCGACGCCGTTGCACCGACAGCGGACGGCGGGTTCGTCGCTCTCGGTTCGACCCTTACGGAGAAGTATGGGGGGAGCGAGAGCCTGCTGCTCGTGAAGACCGACGGGCAGGGGAACGAAGAATGGGTCGTGAGAATACCAGACATGGCACCAGCCTCGGTTGAAGAGACGGGGGACGGTGGGTACATCGTCGGTGCCTACAACATGTCCAGAATGGTAGTTGATCAGAACATCACCTATCAGGGCACCTCGTTTCTGATCAAGACCAATGCTGCCGGGGAGGAGGAGTGGCGGAAGGTCCTGCCGGGGGAGAGAATCTCAACCGTCCGCCCGACCGACGATGGCGGGTACGCCATCATCGGGTGGCTCTGGGATCCGCCCGAGTCGGCGAACGATACGACGGCGGTCATCGTGAAGACCGACGGCAACGGTACGCCTGTCTGGAACCGAACGTTCCCGGGGCTCTCCGCGAATGCAGGAATCGTGACCACCGACGGAGGCTACGTCATCGGGGGCACGACGTCGCCCTTCAACAACGACATGGGTGACGCGTTCCTCATCCGGCTGGATGCCGACGGCAACATGCTCTGGCATGAGAATTACCAGGTCCCGGTCGTTTATGATGTCAAGGAGACCAATGACGGGCGGTTTGTCTACTCGGGCAACTACTGGTACGGCCTCGTCGACGGAGAAGGCAAGGAGGTCTGGCTCCGGAATATGGAGGGGCTCTCCGGGTACGCCGTCACCCTGCGGCCCTCCGGCGGGGATGTGGTTGCAGGCACGCACGTGGGGAGCG
>JAQVVW010000052.1 GCA_028698765.1 Methanoculleus sp.
GGCGACCTGCGGAAGTTCGGGTCAAAAGAGGAGATTGAGGCGTTCTTAAAGGAGAACGCGCAGGGCGGGGGAAACGGCAGCGGCTACCCGCAGACCACTGGAGGTGTCGCGCCTGAGGCCGTGGACTACGCCCCGGCGCCGGTAGCGACGGGCGCCCCGACATCCTCTGCCCGCGACCACTCCACCACGAACGTGCAGGTGCAGGGCGTGGACGAGGCCGACTTCTTGAAGAACGACGGGAAGTATATCTACATCATCTCGGGCGAAACCCTCGTGATTATTGAGGCCTTCCCCGCAAAGGACGCGAAGATAGTCTCCGAGACCTGGATAGGCGGGAACCCGAAGGCGCTCTTCCTCGAGGGCGATCGCCTGGTAGTCTTCGCCACCGCGACCGAAGAAAAGATGACCGCTGTCGAAGGGAGCGTAACGCCGGTCCCGATCTCGCGGACGGCGACGCACGCCTACATCTATGATGTCAGCGACCGGGGGAACCCGAAACAGGTCCGGGATGTGACGTTCACCGGCGACTACTACGACGCCCGGATGATCGGTGACTACGTCTACGCCCTCACGCGGGAGTCCCCGGTCTGGATACACGACGGGATTGCTCTCCCCGAGGTCCGTTCGGGCGAGGGGGAGGCCATCCTGCCCGACGTCTACCGGCCGCAAAGCCCCCTGCAGAACTACGTCTTCTACACCGCAGGCGCCTTCTCCGTCCGGAACAACACGGGCGCTCTCGACGCCGAGACCTTCCTCCTCGGCTACGACACCACCCTCTTTGTGTCGCGCGAGAACCTGTATATCGGCTACCGGAACACGGGACCGGCCTACGCCGGTCCGGTCGCCACCGGGGTGCCGCCGGCGGAGACCGGCACCCGCGACCGGACGATCATTCACCGGTTCGCGATCGAGCGGGGAGAGATCGATTACCGTGCGATGGGGCAGGTCCCGGGGCACCTCTTGAACCAGTTCTCGCTTGACGAATACGGGGAGAACCTCCGTGTGGCGACGACCGTCGAGGACTGGGGATGGGAGAGGTCAGTCCAGTACAACAACGTGTATGTCCTCGATCCCGCGATGGAGACCATTGGAGCGCTTGAACATATCGCCCCGGACGAGCGGATCTACGCCGCCCGGTTCGCCGGGGACCGGCTCTATCTCGTGACGTTCAAGCGGATCGACCCCCTCTTCGTCATCGACCTCTCGGACCCCCGGCACCCGGGCATCCTCGGCGAACTCAAGATTCCCGGCTATTCCGACTACCTTCACCCCTTCGGCGCCGACCACATCATCGGTGTCGGGAAAGAGACTAGCGAGAACGATTGGGGCGGCGTCTCGACGACGGGCCTCAAGATCGCCCTCTTCAACGTCTCGGACGTGAATAACCCCGTTCTGGTCGACAGTGTCGTGATCGGGGAGGCCGGGACCGACTCTGCAGCGCTCCACGACCACAAGGCCTTCCTCTTCATGGAGGACAGGAGGCTCCTCGTCATTCCGGTGAGCGAGGTAAAGAGGATCGAGAACCCCGGATCGAAGTACCCCGGCTCCTACACCACGGCGACCTGGCAGGGCGCCTACGTCTACTCGGTGACCCCGGAGGAGGGGCTCACCCTGAAAGGCACGGTCACTCACCGGGAGAGGGAGACCTCCTACGCCTGGAACTCCCGCGACGCAGTGCAACGGTCGCTCTTTATGGACAGCACCCTCTACACCGTCTCGGCAAGAAGCATCGTCATGACCGATCTCACCGGCGGGGACCGGATCGGCGAGGTCCTCCTCCCCTACCGGTGGGAGGCCTCCCCGACCCCATATCCGGTCTGGTGACCGGGAGGGCGGTGTTTTCTCACCGCCTTGAAGATCTCCATCACGACCACGACCGATGAGGCGAGGACGAGCAGTGCAAGCCATTCGACCGGGGAGACGGGCTGCAGCTGGAGGACATCCCGGAGGATGGGGATGTAGAGCGCGAGGATATGGATACCCTGCGCGGCGATGACGCCGGCGATCAGAATGTAGTTGCTGCTTATCGGGACCCGGAAGGCCGAGCGGTACTCCGACCGGCAGTTGAAGACATGGAAGTTCTCGAAGAGCACCATCAGCAGGACGATCAGGTTCCGGGCCGCGAACTCGTCCCATCCGTTTGAGAGGAGCCAGTACCAGGTTCCGACCGTCACCAGCGCGATGACGGTACCGGCAAGCAGGGTCTCCTCGATCATCAGCCGGTTGAAGAACCCCTCCTCCGGCCTGCGCGGCGGCCGGTTCATGACGCCGGGCTCGCCCCGCTCGAACGCCAGCGCCACGTCCTGGATACCGTTCGTCACCAGGTTCAGCCAGAGGAGCTGGACCGCGAGGAGGGGCAGCGGCAGGCCTATGACGAGGGCGAGCATGAAGAGGAGCACCTCGGCAAACCCGGTCGTGATCAGGAGGTAGACGACTTTGCGGACGTTGTCGTAGGCATACCGCCCCTCCTCGATCCCGGCGACGATCGAGGCGAAGTCGTCGTCGGTGACGATCAGCGACGCCGTATCCTTGGCGACGTCGGTCCCCGAACCCATCGCGACCCCGATGTTCGCGCTCCGGAGCGCCGGCGCGTCGTTGACCCCGTCCCCGGTGACCGCGACGAAAGCCCCGCTCTCCCGGTAGGCCTCGACGATCCGGAGTTTCTGCAGCGGCGTCACCCGGGCAAAGACCCGGGCGCCCTCGACCCGGTCGACGAACTCGGAGAACGTCGCGATATCGTCCTCACCCAGTTCCGCACCGGTGATCACCTCGTCGGGAGAGTCCGTGATATCAAGCTCCCGGGCAATGGCAAGAGCCGTTGCGGGGTGGTCTCCCGTCACCATCACCACGTCGACCCCGGCGTCACGGCACCGCCGCACGGCGTCCGGGACGTCGGGCCGGATCGGGTCGATGAACCCGACCAGGCCGAGGAGTTCGAGGGGTGGGAGCTCGGGGTTCTCCGCAGAGACCGATCCTTCTGCGCGACCACGGGCCACGGCAAGCACCCGATATCCCCGGGAGGTGAGGGCGTCGAGTTCCTCCTGCACGCGGCCATGGTCGAGGGGCACGCCCTCCCCCTCTCCCGCGGCCATGGTCCGGCAGAACGGGAGGACCGTCTCGATGGCCCCCTTGACCGCCACCCGGACCCCCCCGCCGTCCCGGTACCAGACAGCGGCATACCGCCGTTCGGACTCGAAGGGTATCTCAGCGACGGCAGGCGCAGCCTCCCGGATACCAGCTGGGTCGAGCCCCATCTTGTAGGTGAGCGCGAGGAACGCCACGTCGATCGCGTCGCCCCGGTGCATCCAGTCCCCTCCGTCGGTCCGCTCCAGGGCGGCCTCGTTGGTGATCGTCGCAGCCCGGGCAAGATCTTCCAGTCGTTCGCGGGCAGACCCGGCTACCGGGGCACCGTGGGTATAGAGGACCTCGCCCTCACCCGCATACCCGGCACCCGTAACGGAGAACGACTCGCCGGTCGGCAGGACGACCTGGCGGGCGGTCTGCTGGTTCACGGTGAGGGTCCCGGTCTTGTCGCTCGCGATCAGCGTGCAACTCCCGAGACTCTCCACGGCCGCCAGATACCGGACAATGACGTTCCGCCCGGCCATCCGCGACGTCGCGATCGAGAGCGCGACCGTCAGGGCGACCGGCAGGCCCTCGGGGATCGCCGAGACCGCGAGCGCGACGGCGAGGAAGAAGACCTCGATCGGGGGCATCCCCTGGCCGAGGACGATGATCGCAAGCAGTCCGGTGGCGACAAGGACAGCGATGCTGATCTTTTTGGAAAAATCCTCCATACGGATGACGAGCGGGGGTTTGCCCGCCTCCGACGCCGTGACCGTCTCGGCGATCTGCCCGATCTCGGTGTGCTGGCCCGTCGCGACCACGACGCCCATGCTCCGGCCGGTCATGACGGTGCTCCCGGCGTAAAGCATGTTCAGGCGGTCGCCGGGGGAGAGGGAGGCGTCCACGGGATCAGGCCCCTTCCCGACCGCGTGAGATTCCCCGGTCAGGAGCGATTCGTCGACGGTGAGCGAACGTGCCGTGAGGATGCGGATGTCGGCGGGAACGCGGTCGCCCGACTCCAGGACGACGCGGTCGCCGGGAACCAGATCCTCCGCCGGGACGGTCTCCTCCCGGCCGTCCCGCCTCACCCGTGCACGGATCTTGAGCATCTGCTGCAAAGCCGTCGCACTCCTCTCCGCCTTCACCTCCTGAAAGGTCCCGATGACGGCATTGAGGACGATGACAGCAAAGATGAAGGCTGCATCGGTGACGTCGGCGAAGAGGAAGGAGATGATCGCGGCCGCAAGGAGGACGTAGATGAGCGGGCTCATGAACTGGCGGAGGAAGACCTCAAGAACCGTCGGCGGCCGCTTCTGCGGGAGGGCGTTCTCCCCGAAGATCTCCCGGCGGTGGGAGAGCTCCGCGTCGGGAAGGCCCTCCTCCGGGGAGGCGAGCCGTCCGGCCACGTCATCTGTCGGGAGGGCGTGCCATGCCGTCGTCCGCGACTCGTCGGGGGAGAGAGGGGGAGCCATCATCGCCGTATCTCATGCGTACCCATAAAAACCATACACCGGTGCCGGGAGAATGGGATCTCCCTGCCTCACCGTATCCCTATGCCGGGGATGCCCACCGGCGCATGCTCCGGGACCCACCGCCCTTCTGCGTGCGCGAGGTAGAGGGCACTGTTGACGAGGCCGATGTGGGTGAAGGCCTGGGGGAAGTTCCCCAGGAACTCTCCGGTCTCCGGGTCGAGCTCCTCCGGCAGGAGGCCCAGGCGATTTGCCCGGGCCACGATCCCGTCAAAGATCTCCCTCGCTTCCTCCACCCTTCCCGAGAGTGCCAGCACGTCCACCAGCCAGAAGGTGCAGAGACCGAAGGCCCCCTCCCTGCCAGGGAGGCCATCGTCGGTGAGGTAGCGGTAGACAAGGCCATTCTTTGTCAGGTGGTCGAGCGTCGCATCGATCGTTCCCTGGACCCGCTCGTCGTCGAAGGGAAGGAACTCCACGAGCGGGATCCGGAGGTTGACCGCGTCGAGGGCTTTCGACCCGAACGCCTGCACGAACGACCCCAGTTCGGGATCGTAGCCCTCGGTGAGCACCCGCTCCCGGATGGCCGCCCGGGTCCTCTGCCATCGGTCGACGTCGCCAGGAAGGTTGTGATGCTCCGCGAGGTAGATGGCCCGGTCGAGAGCGACCCAGACCATCACCTTCGAGTAGACGAAGTGCCGGGGCTCGCCACGGATCTCCCAGATACCCTGGTCGGGATCCGTCCACCTGTTGCAGGCGTAGTCGGCGACGGCGGTAAGAAACCGGAGTCCTTCAGGACCTGGTTTCACGCCCCGGCGGATGAGTTCGTAGCCGGTGGAGATGAGTTCTCCAAAGATCTCAAGCTGCAGCTGGTGGGCGGCAGCGTTCCCGATCCGGACCGGACGCGATCCCCGATAGCCCTCCAGGTGCACAAGTTCGATCTCCTCAGGGTCGGCCGTCGGGTCGTGCAGCGCAAAGAGTATCTGGGGGTGGCGTGCCCCGGAGTGCGCCTCAGCGGTCCGCTCCATCCACTGGAGGAACTCGATCGCTTCATCGGGATGGCCGAGAGAGACCAGAGCCTGCGCCGTCATCGAGGCGTCCCGGACCCAGGCGTAGCGGTAATCCCAGTTCCGGACTCCCCCGATCTCCTCAGGGAGAGATGTCGTGGGGGCGGCGGCGATCGCCCCCGAATCTGCCATGGTCAGGAGTTTCAGGGTCAGTTCGGCCCGGGTGACATACGGGAGCCACTTGCCGGCCCACCGGGGCGTCTGCGCCAGGTCTTCATAATGCGCCCAGGCCCGCCAGACCCGGACCGTCTCGGCAAGGGCCGCCTCGGCGCGGGCGGGGTCGCAGGTCATATCCTCAAGGCCCCAGCGCATCTGGAGCACCCTCCGGTCCCCCTCCTGCATCGCAAACCGGGCATGAAGGTTCGCGCCCCGTCCGTTCGAGTCGATTGTGCCGGTCGGGAGACCGCAAAGGAACATCGTCTCGCCGCCGCCGGTGGCGAGCCATCCGTTCGGGATCTCCTCGATACGGGTCCGGGCCCGGGCGTAGTCGAACCGCGGCGACCACACGGCCGTCACCTCCACGGTGCCCTCTTCGCAGTCGAGGATACGGAGGATCACGGGCGGTGCCTGTGACCTGCCGCGGCCGGTGATCTCCCCCGAAAGCGGCATCAGGTCGGTCACGGCAAGCTGCCCGGACCCGGTCCGGAACCGGGTGACGAGGACGTTGGTGTCCGTGATGTATTCCTGCTCGCCGTACTCTTCGCCCGTGACCGAGACCGAGAACCGTCCGCCGCGCCCGGCATCGAGGATGGCGGCAAAGGTGCTCGGACTGTCGAGACGCGGGAGGCAGCACCAGTCAATGGAGCCGTTCTGGCCCACGAGTGCCGTCGCCCTGAGGTTGCCGATGATCCCGTACCCGGAGATGGGCAGATAACTACCCTGATGGGGGTCTCCCGGAGTGCGCATGGGGGGAGACCGGTCGCCAACCTATAAAAATCCGGCAGTGGCCTGTGCGGACCCCTTCTCCCGGCGTATCAGGCGTGGATCATCGTCAGCATCATCTTGAACTGCGTGACGGCGTGGACCGCGTGGGGGATGGTTGCCGGCATGATGATCAGGTTGCCGGCCTTCACGGGGTATTCCTTGCCCGCGATGGTGACGAGGGCCTCCCCGTCCAGGACCTGGAGAACAGCGTCGTAAGGCGCGGTGTGTTCCGAGAGGCCTTCACCCGCGTCGAAGGCGAAGACCGTGATCGTGCCCGACTTCGTGTAGACGAGCATCCGGCTGACGATCGAGCCCTGCTGGTAGGCGACGAGGTCGCGGGGATCGATGACCTGCTCGGTGAGGTTCTCTTTCTTTGCTTCAGGCATAGGGGTCAGTTGCTCCTTTGGGGTCTTCTCTTTTGCGCCTCGTGACGACAAACAGGCACATGACATCGCAATCCTCAAAGATAGTCCAGGCCAGGACCTGCCCGACCTATCTTTACCGGACCCCCGTGAAAAGAATATTATAACGAGTGCATGAACTGTTAATAACTGAAGGTGGTGTGATGACAAAGGTGCGGCTGACCATCCTTATCTGGGAAGAAGAGGGGGTTTCCGTCTCAAAATGTCAGGAACTCGAGGTCGCCAGCTGCGGCGATACCCCGGAGGAAGCGCTGGACAACATCCGCGAAGCGATCGAGCTCTACCTTGAGAATGCACGAAAACTTGGGATACTGCAGGACATCGAGCCGATTTTGACGTCGCGGCATAAGTTCACCTCGGTCATCGAGGTCGAGGCATGACGAAGCTCCCTCTGATTTCTTCCGACGATGTCATAAAGAAACTGAGGGCAGCCGGGTTTGATTATGCTCCGTATCGTGGAAAGGGAAGTCACGTGGCCCTCTATAAAATCGGGGACGACGGAAGCAAACTGTTTGTCATTGTCCCCCCGCGTGACCCCATTCCCCGAGAGACGCTTCTCTCGATCCTCAAGCAGGCCCGCCTTACAAAGGAAGAGTTTCTCGAGTTGCGAGTAGTCCGTCATCGCCGGGCCATCTTAACGTCGGCGAGGCTATACATACCATCCTATATAATAAGCGAGAAAGCATCAGAAAGGGGCCCGCATCATCACCTTTTTTCCCGCCCTGCCCCCAAATAATGAGAGACCACCCGTGTATTATCATCTCATCCTGACCGACAACTGCAACCTCTGCTGCACCTACTGCCGGGGGAAGGCGTTCACCGTCGACCCGCCCGAGACCTGCGATATCGCCGTCGACGAGAACCT